>JAWXUN010000235.1:0-2973 GCA_044426425.1 Clostridia bacterium
CCCATAGTCGGTAACTTAAGGAATAAGTAAAAGTGAAGAGTGAAGAGGTATAGCGGAAATCTTGCGATTTCTTAATTATATATTGTTAAACCCACGGTTGGAGCAAGCCCCAACCCTACATTCAAAAAATCCGTAAGGATTTTCACATTACTTTTTCACTTTTCACTTTTACCTTTTCACTAAGTTCCCACGCATGAGGATTGTCCCTACGATATCGAGGGAAGATATCCGTTAAACCCTCGGTGGGAGCAAGTTGCCCTTAAATCTTTATTTGTCGCCAAAGCTTACGCCGATTTCTCTTGCAGACATAATCTCTTGGCAGTCGGTAGGAACAGTTTTTAGTTTTCCAGCACAATTTTCTAGTGGAACAGGTACGATTTCGCCGTTAATCAGACCAATCATCACACCAAAATTTTTCTCTTTTATACATTTTGTTGCACCAGTACCAAGTCTTGTGCACAAAACTCTGTCATAAGCACATGGACTGCCACCTCTTTGGAAATGCCCAGGAACGCAAACCTTAACCTCGTTTTCGACTTCTGCTGAAAGTTCTTTTGCAATTTGATATGCAACTGATGGATATGCTAAATCAGCCTTGTATTTTTTGTATTCTTTTTTGCTCATTGATGCCTCTTTTTTAGAAATTGCACCCTCGGCAACAGCTATAATAGAAAAATCTTTTCCGCTTTTAGATCTATCTTTAATTTCTTTTGCAACGATTTGTATGTCGTAAGGGATTTCTGGCAAAAGAATAATATCAGCACCGCCAGCGATACCTGCATAAAGTGGCAACCAACCAACTTTGTGCCCCATGATTTCTACAAGGAACACACGACCGTGAGAAGTTGCGGTGCTGTGGATACAGTCAAGAACATTTGCAGCGACTTCAACAGAACTGTGAAAACCAAAAGTCATGTCTGTTCCAAAAACATCGTTGTCAATTGTCTTTGGTAGATGAATAACATTTAAGCCTTCTTCTCTTAAAAGATTGGCAGTTTTTTGTGTTCCATTTCCACCTAAGATGATAAGGCAATCAAATTTTCTTTTCTTATATGTCGCTTTCATCTCTTTGACTTTGTCAAGACTTGTTTCGTCAACAACTCTCATAAGTTTAAAAGGTTGTCTTGATGTTCCGAGAATTGTTCCGCCGATTGTTAAAATTCCAGAAAAATCTTTTTGTTTCATAAGTTTGCAATCATCAAATATCAAACCCTTGTATCCGTCTTTAACTCCATAAATCTCAACTTCGTCTTTGTATTCTTCGTATAGTGATTTTGCAACACCTCTGATTGAAGCGTTTAAACCTTGGCAGTCACCGCCACTTGTTAAAATTCCTACTCTTAGCATTTCAATTTTCTCCTATTTTTTAATATTAATTCTCGTTTGAGTGTATTTGTTGTAAACTTTCTACTGTTTCTAGTTCTTTGATTTTTTTGAGTCTTTCTTGTGCTTCACTCGCAAAGAATTGTTGGCTGTTAATTTTTTGTTTTCCCCTCAAATCTATATGTGCATAGCTTGTGTCAGCTGTCATGAGTCTTGCATTTGTTGTGTCGCTCTCCATAATCTCAAGTATATGCTTAACTCTTTCTTTGAGATTTTCATCTAAAATAGGGAATACGAGTTCTACACGTCTGTCAAGATTTCTAGGCATCCAATCGGCACTACCTAGATAATATTTTGGCTGACCTGCGTTGTTGAACATAAAAATTCGGCTGTGCTCCAAAAACTGTCCAACTATACTTCTGATAGTTATGTTTTCGCTTGCGTTTTTAACACCAGGAATAATTCCGCAAACACCTCTGACAATAAGGCTGATTGGCACACCAGCACAAGATGCTTTGTATAACTCGTCCATAATCACTGGGTCAATTAGCGAGTTGACTTTTACAGTAATACCACAAGGCAAAGATTTTTTGGAGTTTTCTGCTTCGTTTCTGATAAGTCTAACAAAAGCATTTTTCATGTCGTGTGGTGCAACCAAAAAGTGATTGTATTCTGGTGGGCGAGAATATCCAGTTAAAACATTAAATAGCGAAGAGGCATCTGCACCTATTCTCTCGTTGCAAGTGAAAAGGCTTAAGTCTGTATAAATCTTTGCAGTAGAATCGTTATAATTTCCAGTTCCCATGTGAACATATCTTCTGATACCGTCTTCTTCACGGCGAACCACAAGAGCAATTTTGCAGTGAGTTTTAAGACCAGAAAGACCATAAATAACGTGACAACCAGATTTTTCTAATAGTTTCGCCCAGTTAATATTGTTTTCTTCATCAAAACGAGCCTTAAGTTCAACCAAAACAGTAACTTGTTTACCGTTGCCAGCTGCTTTCATAAGTGCGGCGATTATCGGAGAGTTTCCACTTACACGATAAAGAGTTTGTTTTATTGCAAGAACATCTTTGTCTTCTGCCGCAGATTTGATAAAATCAACAACGCAGTCAAAGCTATCGTAAGGGTGGTGGACGAGTCTGTCATTCTCTTTTATAGCGTTAAAAATATTGTCAAATCCATAAAAATCTGGTGCAGGAGAAACAGGTTTTATAGGCTTGAAATATAATTCTTCTTTTTTGCTAATTCCAGAAAACTTCATCAAAAAAGTTAGGTCAAGAGGGCCATTAGCCTCGTATATATCGCTTGGTTTTATCCCAAGAGTTTTGTACAAAAACTTTTTAGTGGCTTGGTCAGCTTTGTGTGCGATTTCTAGTCTGACTGGCTCGCCTCTTTGTCTAAGTTTGATGGATTTTTCCATTTCAGATAAAAAGTCGCTCGCTTCTTCGTCTAGTTCCATATCAGCGTTTCTTGTTACTCTAAAAGGAGTTGCGGACATTATATCGTGAAGTTCAAAAAGTTCTGACAATTTTGACATTATAAGATTTTCGGAAAGAATAAAAACTCTTTCGTCTTTTACTGAACTAAGTTCGATAAATCTTGGCAAAATTGATGGAACTTGTACAACAGCAAAACAAGACTGTT
>JAWXUN010000236.1:0-2959 GCA_044426425.1 Clostridia bacterium
CATAATAGGGATTAATGCAACAGATTGAAAGACAAAACCAACATATTCACGTCTTAATTTGCCACGTTTATCATCATTTAATTTTGTTAAATCTACATTGTCAAAAATCACAGTTCCACTGCTTGCTTCGTCAAGCGAACCCAAGATGTTCATAAGAGTTGTTTTGCCCGAGCCACTGCGTCCCCTAAGTATAGAGAGTTTGGCTTTTGGTATTGTAATCGTCACACCTTTTAAGGCGAAAAAGTCGTCACCGCCAGAGATTTTAAATGCTCTTTTGAGGTCCATAGTTTCAATTATATTTTCCATAGAATAAACAACCTTTCTTAGTCTTCGCCTAATTTTAGGACTTGTGTGATTTTTAGTTTAGAAATCATGACAGATATTACAGCCATGCAAACTGTTATCATCAAGGCAATTACTATAAATATTTTTATGTTATCACTTGTTTCTGATATTATTTCTAGCGGTATTGCTTGGTCTGCTGCGGCATAAGTTAGTTGGATTAGTGGCACAAATAATTGCGATGCGACATATCCAACAAGTGCACCAATCAAAATGCCATATCCAGAAACGCAAATTTGTTCGTTTACGAGCATTAACAAAATCTCTTTCATAGACATTCCCATTGCTCTAAAAATACCAAATTGAAGTTGTCGAGATATCATAGACAAAATCCAATAAATCAAAAATCCAACTGTGCAAAGAGCCAAAACTGTGATAAAGCCGACTGTCAAAATTCCGTTTGTACCTTGGAAAAGTGGGTCATTTTTTTGTGAAATTATGTCCGCTTGCGTGTCTGTGAAAGCAGAAACAGAAATGTTGTTTTCTTCAATAAATTCATAAACTGGACTTGTTGAGTCTGTTACATTTATCCAAATTTCGTAAGGTGCAATGCCAAGTTCTGCTTGCACTTGCGAGAGGTTTGCCACAATTAAATAGTGGTTTATTTCTGTTGTTGTGCCGTCGCCACTTAGTCCGAGTGTCACTGGGCTGTAACTTGGCCAATAGTCCACAAATCCATAGATAACGCCTTGTGTGCTTTCTTGAAGGCTTGAATCGTAGTATGTTATGCTGTCGCCAATCTCTAGTCCGCCAATATCTCTTGCATTTGAGGACATCAAAATTGCTTTTGGGTTTTGAGAAATTGCGTTTAGGTATTCGTACCAATGGTATGGGAGCAAGTCCGTATCAAAATACGCTGTTTCTCCAAAATCTTTTGTGTCAATTCCCATGAGGCTGACATTTTCTAGCTTGATATCATCAAGGCTAACTGTTACCTCGTCGTTTGTATATACTTTTGCATAGCTGTCAACGCCGTCCATTTCAGAATAAATCGCATAGTTTGGTTCGATAAGTTCGCCAGTGCTCTCGCCCATCTCGTCAGTTGCACTGCTCCATGTTTGTTGCATAACGATATCCGCACCATTGTCATAACTTATGCTGTTCTCTTCGTTTGAGTTAATAGTTCTTGCGGTAACGGCATTAAAAGTTCCTAGCGAAATCGTAAGGACAAGAAAAAGCATGATAAAGCCTTGTTTGTCGTTGCCACTTATAACTCTTTTGAATGACAAGAATATAGATGGACTCCATTTCTTTTTGCCAATAAAGAAGATAAGTTTCATAATCCACGGAAAAATCCTTAGCGAGAATAGTCCGACACCAATAATAAAAATTGAGGAATATAAAAAGATAATTGGGTCAAGATTTTCACCATTTGCAATTTTTTGTACAATTAAATCTTTTTGCTCGTTAACCGAATATAGTCCATAAAGAGAAATTGCAATGCAGATAAAATCAATACACAATTTTTCCCAAAGTTTAAATTTAAATTTTTGTTGTTTCTTTCTTTTTGCTGCAACAATTCCGATGTTAGAGTATTTAAAAACAGGGAACACCATTGTGATAACAGAGAAAAATACGGCAATAAGTGAATAGATAACCGCCTCGACTGTTATGCTTGCTGGCAAGCTTGATCTGTTAACAAATTCTAAGAACGCATTCGACGAGCCAAGAACATGGCAGATTAGATAGCCAAACGGTATGCCAACGAGCAAACTTAGCAGACTTATCATTCCGCTTTGCAACAAATATATGCTTATGATTTGCCCTTTGCTTGCTCCACGGCTTTTAAAAATAGAAATTTCTGATTGCTCTAGTTCAAGTATTTGGCTAGAAACCATGTAGATAAACACAGCGAGCAAAATGAAAATTGGAACTTGTAGAACAAGCAATGTTACGTTAAGTTCTGTTTCTTGTGCAAGGTGACTTTCAAAAATTTCTGTAAATTCTGTGCTAAAACTCATGTCGCCCATGTTTTCAAAACTCTCTGAATATTCTGTGATAACACTGAGCATATTTGCGACATTTGAGCTGCTGATTGCGGTGTAATCTAGTTGAGCAGTGTATTTTATTGTCATTGAGTTAGCGGCTGTTTCACCAGTTAAAAACAATTCTCTGAACAAATCTTCGTCCATCAAAACACTTTTGCTGTAACTAGATGGAGAATTTACCCAATATACATCGCTGTCGCTACTATTTGTAAAAACACCTTTTATTGTAACACGATATCCGTCGCCGTTTTCGTCTAAAACATTTTTAAGAAGATAGCTTTCGCCTACGAGCAAATCTTTGCTCGCGAGCATTGCCTCGCTGACGATTACTCCGATAGAACCGTCTGACTCAAGCGTGTTTGAATACATTTCGCCATAGATAATTTCGCTGTGCTCGTCTAAATCGCTAATAAAACCAACTTTGACATCCTCTGATGTGCCATCGTTGTTTTCTAAATCTAAATAGACAGAAGTCATTTGAATTTCTTTGATAAAATCAAGCTGTTCTGTGCCAAATTCTTCAGAAATATTTTCTGCAACCTCTTCCATATATGGCAAGAAAGTGAAGTCCTTGCTGGATTCTTTTTTGATTGTGGCAGTCATGTTCACATTTCCAGATCGGAAGCGCC
>JAWXUN010000237.1:0-2953 GCA_044426425.1 Clostridia bacterium
ACTTTGTTGCAGAAACTGTTGTTATCGCTGGTAGCAATCCATGTCCGCCTATCGTTTTGGGTGTTGGCATTGGTGGCGATTTTGAATATAGTGCTGTGCTTGCAAAAAAAGCTTTGTGCCGTGATGTTTCAAAAAGAAACGATAATGAGTTTTATAGAGATTTAGAAGAAAAAATGCTTGTTGCAGTCAACAAAACTGGTGTAGGCCCACAAGGATTTGGCGGAAATGTTACGGCTCTTGCTGTTAACATTGAGCAATATCCTACACATATCGCTGGCTTGCCTGTTGCGGTTAACGTCGGCTGTCATGTTACAAGACACAAAAAAATAACATTTTGATTAGCAATAAAAAAACAACTTAGTGATTAGAAAAATCTAATACTAAGTTGTTTTTTTGTTTTTAAATCACTGCGTCAAAGCCTAAATCGTCCAGTTCTTCTATTGCTTGATTTACCTTGTCTTCTTCTACTTCTACGGTTTTGTTTTCTAAAGAAATCACAAACTTTATATCTGCCTCGGTTAATGCATTAGAAATTCTTTTCACGCACATTTCGCAGTGCATATCTTCTACTTTTAAAATTGTCATTTTTTACGACCTTGTCATGATTACCGCCCCAAATTTTGCAAAAATATTCAGTTTAGTCACCGTGACTACCCTTTCTTTTTTTATGAAACTTTATACTTATTTCATCAATTTTTTTATTGTTTTAACAAGGTCAGTGATAACCTCGTCATTACCATTTTTTATATCATTTACGACACAAGACTTTATGTGGTTTTCTAAAAGTTCTTGGTTAAATGAATTAAGTGCAGATTGAATTGCCGAAACTTGTGTTAGGATATCGGTGCAATAAGCGTCTTCGTTTAACATTCTTTGAACTCCACGAACTTGACCCTCTATGCGTTTTAATCTGTTATTAAGCTTTGTGATTTCTTCGTTTTCTCTGTGCTTTTTTAAATCGCTCATCTTCCCTACCTTTCTATTTTTGCTGTTTTTAGTCTAAGAGCATTTCCCACAACAAAAAGCGAACTAAGACTCATAGCCAATCCCCCTATCATTGGAGAAAGCAATATTCCAAATGTAGAGAACAACACGCCAGCGGCAACTGGAATACACAAACAGTTATAGCAAAAAGCCCAGAACAAATTTTCTTTGATATTTTTAATTGTGCACTCACTAAGGCGAATGGCTTTTGCAACATCTAAAAGATTATCTTTCATAAGTATAATTTGTGCAGAGTCTATCGCAATGTCGCTACCACTGCCAACTGCACAGCCAATATCTGCCTGAACTAGTGCTGGTGCATCGTTAATTCCATCGCCTATCATCATAACAGCGTGTTTTTCGTCTTGATATTTTTTTACAACATCTGCTTTTTGAGTTGGCAAAACCTCTGCAATAACTTCGTCAAAACCAACTTGGTTTGCAACAGCTTGTGCAGTTTTTTGGTTGTCACCTGTTAGCATTACCGTTTTTATATTCATTTTTTTGAGTTTTTCAATAGTTTCTTTTGCTGTTGATTTAATGCTATCAGCAATTGCTATATAGCCCACAAACTCGCCTTTTAAAGCGACAAAAACAATTGTTTTTCCCTCTGCACTAAGCTGATTAGTGCTTATTTTTGTTATATCGACATTGAACTTTTCCATGAGTTTGCTGTTGCCAATTATTATATCCTTGGCAACTATACCTAAGCCATCTAAGTTTTCAAAATCGCCCTCATAATTTTGGATAGTCAAATTTCTTTTCTTCTCTTCGTCACAAATCGCTTTAGCAAGTGGGTGATTAGAAAGTTTTTCGGCAGAAATTACTGTTTTAAGAAATTCGTCTTGTGGCATAACATCACAAAACACGTCTGTTACAACAGGAGTACCAGAGGTTATTGTTCCTGTTTTATCAAAAATTGCAATCTTTACTTTGTGAGTGTTCTCGAGTGCTTCACCATTTCTTATAAGAATACCGTGGTTTGCACCAAGACCTGTTCCAACTATAATTGAAGTTGGAGTGGCAAGCCCCATTGAGCATGGGCAAGCTATCACCAAAATTGAAGTAAATATTTTTAAAGCAAAAGAAAATTCACTGCCAACAATCAGCCAAACAACAGCAGAAACAAAAGCGATTGCTATAACAACAGGAACAAATACGCCTGCAACTTTGTCGGCAACTTTTGAAATTGGAGCTTTTTTACCTTGGGCATCTTCTACAAATTTAACTATTTTTGCAAGAGTCGTATCCTCGCCAATCTTGCTTACTTTTACATATACAGCACCACTTATCAATACACTTCCACCGATAATCTCGCTGTTTTCTTGTTTTAAAATTGGCATACTTTCGCCTGTGAGCATAGACTCGTTGACTGTGCCAGTTCCGTTTATAACAAATCCGTCAAGCGGAACACTTTGACCCGCCTTGACAAGTATCGTGTCGCCAACTTTTACCATTTCTGTTGGAACTTCCCACTGACCGTTATCGTCTACTAAAATTGCTACTGATGGCGTAAGTTTAATCAATTTTTCAATAGCAGACTTTGTTTTTTCTTTGTTTCTGCCCTCAAGATATTTACCAACCGACACCAAGGCGAGAACTATCGCAGAGGACTCATAATACAAATTGTGAACTGCGTGAGAGTCGCTGTCAATCATCAGAGTCATCACAAAACTATAAATAAACGAAACTGACGAACTTATGGCTACAAGTGTATCCATGTTTGGGTTTAAATGAAAAAGTGAAGTGAAACCACTAATAAAAAACTTTCTCTCCAAAAAAATAACTATCATTGTGATAAACATTTGCAAAATCGCAAAATTGACTGGGTGTGAGTTCATTGAAAAAATTTCTGGCATAGGGATATTTTCAAAAATCATTTGACCCATTGAAACATATAGCAAAATCGCAGACAGGGCAATTGCACTGATTAAAACTATTTTTTCCGATTTAGAATTATCAACTATCT
>JAWXUN010000238.1:0-2953 GCA_044426425.1 Clostridia bacterium
ATATAGTGCCAAAACTTGTCCCTGACTAAGCCCGCCCTCCTCAACTTTTATAGCACCAGTATACATAAGAGCAATAACAGAGAAGTTTACCACAACAAAAGTAATTGGGTTCATAACTGCGGTAATTCTAGCGACAAAATTTTGCATTTTATTCAGTCTTTTTGTTTGTTCCTCAAACAAGTCAATCTCACTTTGCTCACGGCAAAAAGCACGCAAAACTCTTACACCGCTGAGGTTCTCACGAGATGCCATCGTTACACCGTCAAGATTAGCCTGAACTTTTTTGTACATAGGAATTGTAAGTCCCATAACGCCAAAGACAACAAGGCACAACAAAGGAATAGCGATAAGGAATATCAAACCGCTGTCAAAGTCAATTGTGAAAGCCATAACCATCGCACCGACAACAACAAAAGGCGAACGGAGCAAGAGTCTTATCACAAGGTTTACGCCTGTTTGAACTTGGTTTATGTCCGAAGTTATTCGTGTTATAAGCGTAGAAGTTCCCACGTTGTCAATATCTTTGTAAGAAAAAGATTGAATGTGGCTCAAAAAACTATGCCTAAGCTTTGTGCCAAAGCCAGTTGCCGCCTTTGCAGCGAAATATTGAGCAGTCAAAGAAGAGGCAAGTCCCAAAAGACCCAAGCCAATCAACACTGCACAGACCTGTAAAATATAAGGAATATCTTGGTTTTTTATACCGACATCAACCATGCTTGCAACAACAAGCGGAATAAAAAGTTCAAAGCAAGCCTCCAACAATTTAAACAAAGGGCCTATTGTGCATTCCTTTTTATAATCTTTTAAATGAACAAAAACTTTTTTCATGTACATACCTTTCTTGACCTTAATATTATAATGCATAAATAATTGATAATTGAGAATTGATAATTGAGAATTGATAATTGAGAATTGTGAATTGATAATTGTGAATTGTGAATTGTGAATTAAACACCCATCACTCTTTTGGTTTTAATTTCAAAAATCTTGCTATTTTTTTGCCTTTCGGTAGAATTGATACATCTTCGTAATCTATCGCCTTGAACACAAGAGCAAAGACTGCGTATAGTGCTATGGCTACAAAAATTGTTGGTATTATTGCAATTTTCGTACTCACAAACATCGTCAACACATAGTAGAAACCGTAGCTGAACACCGCCATGCAAATTGAGCTTAGCATTGGGCGATATATGGTTTTGAAAAATCCATTGCTGTTTGGCACGAGTTTTTTCATTGCTCGGATATTCAAAAAAACAATCAAGGCATAAGCCGTTGCTGTGCTGATTGACGAGCCCATAACATTTATCTCTGGTATGCCAACCAAAATATATGTCATGATAAGTTTGACAAATCCGCCAATTATTAAATTGCGAATTGGAATATATGTTTTTGCAAAAGAATTCATTATAGCCCTTGTTGTGAAAATCAAGGTGATAAATATAATTGCAATGCTCATAGCCGAGAGAAGTTCTGCTGTTCTTGCGGCCGCATCTGGATTGCTATATAGCAACAAATCGCAAATAGGTTTTGAGAAAACAATCATGCCAATTGCAGCAGGCGTTGAAATTAACATAGTTACTTTCATTGAGCTGTTCGCAAGCCTTGTCACATCTTTTGTTCTGTTCTTGATAACCGCAACAGATAGAACAGGCAAAAGACTTGTGGAAATTGGAATTACAAAAGAACCAGGCAAATCAAAAAATTTTCTTGCGTGTCCAAGCACACCTCTGCACCACGATGCCTCTTCTGCCGAAAAGCCAACAGCCTCTTGCAGTCTTTGCATAACAAGAGCCATGTCAATAGTATCCAAAACACTAAGGAAACACGAGCCAGCAATGATAGGCACAGAAAACTTGACAAGCTCGCTAACAATAGACCTTGTGCCCCTAGTCGCCCTTTGGTTTTCTTTATATACAAGTTTATCTTTTTTATTTTGTCGCCATTTGCAAATCATCAAATACAGCATTGCAAACAGCGAGCTAACCGTTACACCAATAATAGCCGCAGCCGCCGCATATTCATCTGAACCAGTTACGTCTAAAACAATAACAGCAAGACCAATTCCGATAAAGACCTTTGCAACTGCCTCAATAGCCTGCGAAACACCTGTTGGTGTCATGTTAGAACGGCCTTGAAAATACCCTCTATATGTAGAGGTTATGCTGATAAAAAAGGTTGTCGGAGCAAGAGCCATAACGCAATATTTTGCCGAGGGATTTCCCATAAGTGCCGCCGTCTGCTCTGCAAAAAAGAACATAACTAAAGTTCCGAGAGCACCCACAACTATATAGATATACATAGTGACTTTGTGGATTTTTTCGGCATTGGCTTTTTCACCTTGGGCAAAAGATGTGCTAACCATTCTTGAAACAGCAACTGGAATTCCAGAAGTTGACAAGAGCAAAAAGATGATAAAAATATCATAAGCAGTATAAAAATAAGACATTCCCTCTGTGCTTACAATATTGGCAATCGGCACAGAAAAAGCAAGTCCCAAAAGCTTGACAAGAAAGGTTGTAACAGACAAAATCGCTGCACCTTTCATAAAGCCCTGTTTTTCTTCTTTCGACATATATAAACCAAACCTCTTTCAATTTTAAAATTCAAATATATTGATATATTTAATCAAATATTATTTTACCACAAACACCATTAATTAACAACTGTTTTTTTACATTAGATAGTTTAATTTATAATTGAGAATTGTGAATTGTGAATTGTGAATTAATAATCCATTCTCAATTAAATCTCTAGTATATCGGCTAAATTTTTAATTCTTTTCTCGTATTCGCTTTGGCTTAGGTTTAAATCAGATATTTTTGCCTTTAACTGCTCATAAATTTTTAATCTTTCTTTGTATGACATATAAATTACCCTTTCTTTTATTAAATACATTCCCACTTTTTATATTAACATTCCCACTTCATTCCCCTTTTTAGTAAAATGGCAAAGC
>JAWXUN010000012.1:0-16270 GCA_044426425.1 Clostridia bacterium
TTACAAACAGCATATAATAACTTTTTTCGCTCACCAAAAGTAGGATTTCCAAAGTTCAAATCAAAAAAGCATAATCATAACAGTTACACAACCAACTGTGTTAATAATAACATCAAGTTAGAAAATGGATATTTGATTTTGCCAAAAGTGAAATCTGTAAAAATCAAACAACACAGACAAATACCACAAGATTATAAATTAAAGTCTGTGACAGTAAGTCTTACACCAAGTGGAAAATACTATGCAAGTATATTATTTGAATACGAGCAACAATTTGAGCAACAAGAACTTAATAATTTTGTTGGTTTAGATTTTTCAATGCACGAATTATATGTTGCAAGTGACAACACATCAGCTTGTTATCCAAGATTTTACAGGCAAGCACAAAAAAAATTAACTAGAGAACAACGAAAATTATCAAAAATGCAAAAAGGTAGCAATAATACAAACAAACAACGAATTATTGTAGCCAGACTTCATGAAAAAGTGGCAAACCAAAGAAAAGATTTTCTACATAAATTATCAAGGCAGATAACCAATGCTTTTGACTGTGTTTGTGTAGAAGATTTGAATATGAAAGGTATGTCACAAGCACTTAATTTTGGGAAATCCGTTGCAGATAATGGTTGGGGAATGTTCACCAGTTTTCTAAATTACAAATTAGAAGAACAAGGAAAACAGTTAATCAAAATAGACAAATGGTTTCCAAGTTCTAAGATGTGTAGTTGTTGTAGAACTGTAAAAGAAACACTTGCACTAAATGAAAGACAATATATTTGCGAGCATTGTGGTTCTGTATTAAACAGAGATTACAATGCAAGTATAAATATCAAAAATGAAGGTATGCGAATAGCGTTCGCATAAATATAAACAAAACCGTGGGACACACGGGGTTAGCTTGTGTATGCTGTAGGCATTAGCTTACTCGAACAAGAAGCCCCCACCTCTAAGCTTTTGCGTAGGTGGTGGGAGTATGTCACCTTGCTAAATGTTGTTATAGGTGTAGTTGTTAACACAATTGGTGAGATAACTGAAAATGACAAAATCGAAAAAATTGAGGAAACTAGCGACGCAAAAACACTTGAAATGTATAATGAATATAGAAAGCTAAAAGAACAAATGAAAACTTTTGAAAAAGCTTTTGAAAATATGACGGACGAAAAGTAAGATAAAAAAATCCACACGACTTATAAAATCGTGTGGATTTAATTTTTTTTAGCCCTCGTATACTACGATTTCTATTGACTCAATAATCATATCATCAATTGGCTTGCTACTGCTGTTTACATCTACTTCTGAAATGTCGATTGCGATATCAATTCCCTCAAAAATTTGTCCGAAAACAGTGTGGCCACTTTCGATTGTGCTAAGTGCACCGTCGAGATTGATGTTTCCACCGTCAGAATATAATTCTATGATTTCGTCAGTGATTTTTGTAACATCAGTTGCACCCATTCCATAAGTTGCATAGAATGTGTCTTCGTTGCCAACATAATAGTCATAATAAACAGTATCAAGATAAGACCAGTCTGGCTCTTCTGGGTTTGTGTTGATAAAGAACTGCGAGCCGTTTGTGTCAAAGCCTGAGTTTGCCATTGAAACAGAACCGAAAATGTTTAAGAGTTTATCAGAAAATTCGTCCTCAAATGTTTCGCCCCAAATGCTCTCGCCAGATGTTCCTGTGCCTGTTGGGTCGCCACCTTGAATCATAAAATCTTCTATAACTCTGTGGAAAATCAGTCCGTCATAATAGCCTTCTGATGCATTTTTCTTAAAACTATAAACTGCTTGAGGTGCGATTTCTGGAAAAAATCTCATCTTCAAAACACCCATATTTGTAGTTATAACTGCGATTTCTTCTCCGATTTCTGGTTCGTCAAGTTGAAAACCGATGCTTTCGTTTGTGCCAACCGCTGTTAGTTCGCTCATAGCAATAACAGAAGTACTGCCGATTACGTTTGTAAGTTCCGTAAGCTCGTCGATTGCCTCTTGTGATGGTACAGCCTCACCGCAAGCAGACAGTGAAATTGCCAAGGCGAAGCTTAAAATACTAGCCATAAGTTTTTTCATTTTTTTGTCCTCTTTCGTTTTTTTGATATCAATACTTAATTTAGTTTACAATATTTTTAAAAGAATTTCAAGTCTTTTTTGAAAATTTTTTTCATATATCTTATCATACTGTTAAGAATTTAAAAGTAACAGAAAAGAAAGGAAGACAATGAAAATGAAATATTATCCAGAGGGACACCTTATAAACACAGAAGAAAACGAAATGTTTTTGAGTTCACCAAATTTTCTTTACGAGGCACACAGAGAGGGAAAAATTTTGGAGGCTAAGGCAGTTTTGTGCGACAACAAACACAATATCATAGTCGATTTAAAGTGTATGAAAGCGATTATCCCAAGAGAAGAGGGAACAATTGGTATAAAAGACGGAACAGTGAGAGATATTGCGATAATATCCAGAGTTAACAAGCCTGTCAGCTTTGTTATAAAAAATTTTGACAAAGACGAAAACGGAAATATTTTTGCAGTTTTATCAAGACTAGATGCACAGCTTAAGTGCCGAGAAAATTATATAGACAGGCTAAAGCTTGGCGATGTTATAGATGCAAAAATCACTCATATAGAGAGTTTTGGGGTCTTTGCGGACATTGGTTGCGGAGTTATTGCACTTATGCCGATTGATGCCATTTCTGTTTCAAGAATTGAACACCCAAACGAGAGGTTTTCGGTTGGAATGGAGATAAAAGCGGTGGTGAGGGGTATAGAAAACGGCAGAATTACGCTATCACAAAAGGAACTGCTTGGAACATGGGAAGAAAATGCAAATGTGTTCAATTTTGGCGAAACTGTCACTGGCATTGTTAGAAGTGTAGAAACCTATGGAATTTTTGTGGAGCTCGCACCAAACCTTGCAGGGCTTGCCGAACTCAAAGAAAATGTGAAGGCAGGGCAACAAGTTAGCGTATACATAAAGTGCATCATACCCTCTAGGATGAAGATAAAACTGATAATTATAGAAACATTTGACACTAAATATAAGGTAGAAAAGCCAAAATATTTTTTTGAGGGAAAGCACATAAAACGCTTTGAATATTCTCCAGAGGACTGTGTGAAAAAAATAATTACAGATTTTGGAGAAATTTAATAATTAATTTAAAAATAAAGCTTTATTTTTCTTCTAAATAATGGTACAATTAATTTATTAATATCGTTAATTTAGGAGAAATATTTTGAAAAAATTTATAAAGAGATTAGCTTCATGTTTTATTATAATAAATATTTTAATTTGTTCAGTGAGTTTTACGGCCACTGCAAGCACAACTTCTGTCGGCTTTGAGTTCCCTTATGAAAATTTGCTTTGCGAGTCTATTTATGTAAAAGAGGTAACAACCGACAATGTTATTTTTACACAAGACGAAAACATACAGACAGATGTTTCTTCTTTGGCTATGATAATGACGGCTGTTGTAGCAATAGAAAACCTCACGGATATAGATAACACCTTGGTTACATTTACGCAAGATGTTGCCGATGTGTATAACAACACTGCTGCAACTGCTATTTCTATAAATGTTGGCGACCAACTGACAATTTTGGATTATTTAAACGTCTTTCTTGTCTGTTCAGATGTTGAGTCTGCACTGCAAGTTGCTTTTTACTATAACACTTTGCAGGGCTACATAAGTGAAAAAACAGGAATTGACGAGTACAGTGTTGACCTAAGAGCGACCGACATGACAGACTCGCCGTTTGTTCAAAAAATGAATGAAACTGCCGAGAAAATAGGTTGCGAAAACACATATTTTACAAATGCTACTGGATATCACAGCGACGAAGCATATTCAACAGCTTATGACATGGCGTTGATACTTGAATATGCAATGTCCTTGCCATATTTTAATGACATAGTCAAAAAAAGTTCTTACACAACTTCTGCAACAGCAAGCAGAGAGGACGGATACAAGGTATATTTGACAAATCCACTTTTCTCTTTGCAACAATATGAAGGACGATATTATAATAAATATGCTGTTGGTGCAAAAACTGGTGTAAACACAATTGCGGGAAACTGCATTGCTGTTTCTGCAACAGACGGCGACTATGTGTATATAGTTATCGCCTTGGGTGCAGCTCTTAAGGACGAATTTGGAAACACGCTAGATAGCAATGGTGCGGCGAGTGACGCCACAAGGCTTGTTAACTGGTGCTTTACTTCAATATCAAAAAGGGCGGTTTTTGAAGAGTCTGCCTTAATCTCAGAAGTTGAGATAAGAAACGCTTGGGGACAAGACACAGTTCAACTAGTTTCTGCCGAAAATGTTATTGCTCTTTTGCCAGACGATGTACTATCGAGTCATTTAGATATTTATGTAGACACGCCAGATTACATAGAAGCCCCCGTTAGCAAAGGCGATGTTATCGCCGAAGCAAGCATATATTATGAGGGGCGGTATATAACGAGTGTTGATGTTGTTGCGAAAGAGTCTGTGGGACGAAGTCAGCTTTTGAGCGTATTAGAAAAAATTATTTTTGTTATAACATTGCCACAGTTTTATTTGATTTTGGGACTTATATTCGCAGCTGTTTTTGCCTATGTTTTGTTTATGATAAGGATTAACAAAAACAAAAGCAAACGCAAAAAAGTTGTTAATATAGAAAAAATTCCGCCAAGCAGAAAAAGGAATAGAAACAGAAGAGGTGATAAATAATTAAAGGTCTATATATTCACACGCCGTTTTGTGCGAAAAAATGCCCATATTGTGATTTTTATTCACTTAGTTATTCTTCTGAATTAGCAAATAAATTTGCCGACGAAACAATTCGTCGGCTATATTTGATAGATGAAAAATTTGACACTTTGTATTTTGGCGGAGGAACACCGTCGCTTTTAGGGGCAGAAAAAATTTCTAAAATCATAAAATCCGTGAGCCTTTCAGAAAATGCAGAAATAACGCTAGAGAGTAACCCGAACATTGATTTTTTAAAGTGGAAAGATAGTGGAATAAACCGCCTTTCGCTGGGAATGCAGTCGGCAAACGAAAAAGAACTCACATTTTTAGGAAGAAAACACAGTCTGTCACAAGTAGAAAAATCAATAAATTCGGCGAAAAGTATTGGCATAAAAAATATTTCTCTGGATTTGATGATTGGCATTGAGGGCATGAGCAAAGACTCGCTTTTACGGTCAATAGATTTTTGTGAAAGTCAAGATGTCACGCATATTTCTAGCTATATGCTTAAGATTGAAGAGAACACAGAGTTTCATAAAAATAGAAATATATTGATTTTGCCAGATGATGATTATGTTTCCGACCTCTATCTTTTTATGGTAGAAGAACTAGAAAAAAGGGGATATAGGCAATATGAAATTAGTAATTTTTCGAAAGAGAATTTTGAGAGTCGCCATAATTTGAAATATTGGAATTGTGAAGAATACAAAGCACTTGGTCCTTCGGCACATTCTTTTGAAGATGGAAAGAGAATGTTTTTTCCTAGAGATTTAAATTATTACCTTGAGGGAAACAAGGCAGAGTTTGATAGTTTTGGGGGAGATTTTGAAGAATTTGCCATGCTAAAATTACGCTTAAGCAAGGGAATTACAAGAAAAGATTGTCAAACTTTTGGAGAAGAATATTTTAATAAAATGTTAAAAAACACCAAAAAAGTGCCAAAAGATATGATAAAATTCTCCAACGACAAAATAAGCCTCAGTCCAAAGGGTTTTTTATTGTCAAACAGCATAATTCTGACTCTTTTGTCTTAATAAATTAAAAAAATAACAACTAACTGTGAATTTTTCTTAAATTCACAGTTAGTTGCTTTTTATAACACATAAATAACACAAGAATAGGTTAAATTTATGTAAAGTATAATTCGAGTTAAGAAAATCGCAGAAGGAGGAATTATTATGAAAGCGACTTTTAAAAGGTACGAACTCAAATATTTTATGACTTGTGAGCAGAAAGAAAGGCTCATGCAATTGATTAATGTATACATGGACAGCGACAAATATGGCAAAAGTTGTATATATAATATTTATTATGACACAGAGGAATTTTTGCTCATAAGACGCTCAATAGAAAAACCTGTGTATAAAGAAAAACTAAGAGTTCGCTCTTATGGCAAGCCAAAGACAGATGGCAAAGTTTTTTTGGAACTCAAAAAAAAATACAAATCTGTTGTATATAAAAGGCGAATAGAAATAGAAGCGGAAAAATTGGATAATTATTTCACAAATGATTATAGCTTGGATAACTCGCAGATTTCTAGGGAGATTGATTATTTCAAATCTTTTTACGAGGATATCGCTCCAAGAGTTTTTTTGTCTTATGACAGAGAGGCATTTTTTGGCAAAGAAGACATGGATTTTAGAATAACCTTTGACCAAAATATTATGTGGAGAGAAAGCGACTTGGATTTTTACAGCGAAAATTATGGCAATAAAATTATTGGCGAAAACATGGTTTTGGCAGAGATAAAAGTTGCTGGAGCAATGCCACTTTGGCTTACAAAATTCTTTTCCGAAAATCATATATATAAAACATCGTTCTCTAAATATGGAACGGCATATAAACAAATATTAAAAAACAATTTGGAGGTACATCATGCATCTTGATATATTTAGTAGTATTTTTTCTTCAGAAGCGGTCAATGATATTGACATAGGCGGATTTTTGTTAGTTATCTTGTTTTCTCTTGCAACTGGTTTGGTTCTCGCCTTTTCTTATACATTCAAAAACACATACACAAAGAGTTTTGTTATAACATTGGCAATGCTCCCAGCTGTTGTAAGTGTGGTTATAATTATGGTAAATGGCAATGTTGGCACAGGTGTTGCCGTTGCCGGTGTGTTCTCGCTCGTTAGATTTAGGAGTGTGCCAGGAACAGCAAAAGAAATTGGTGCTATTTTTATAGCGATGAGTTCTGGATTGGTTATCGGAATGGGCTACCTTGCTTATGGATTTATTTTTGCATTGATTTTGTCAGGCCTAACAATGTTTTACAACAACAGCAAACTTGGTGAGAAGAAAGATTTTTCAAAGAAAACTATCACAATTACAATTCCAGAAGATTTGAATTATACAAATGTTTTTACAGATTTAATGCAAAAATACACAAAAAAGAACAATTTAACTTTTGTAAAAACAACAAACATGGGCAGTCTTTTCAAACTAACTTACGACATTGAGCTAAAAGATTGTAGCATGGAAAAAGATTTTATTGATGAAATTCGTTGCAGAAATGGAAATTTAGAAATTGCAATTTCACCAACGCAAACAAATGTCAACGAGTTATAAAAAGGAGATGTTATCTTGAAAAAAATATTAACAACTGTTATTGCCTGTTCTCTTGTGCTCACACTCACAGCTTGTGCAGAGCTAGAAGCGGTGATTAGTCAGTATACAGAAAGCGACTCGACACAGTCCACATCACAAAGTTCTTATACTTCTGATAGTTCCGACAGTTCCGACAGTTCGGGCACTGTTCAAAATATGACAACACTGACAGAGATTGAAACAGCTGATATGTTCACAGAAAGAGATTTGGAAACAGACTACGACACAAGTTCGGCAACGCAAATTAATTTGAACAACGAAACAGTTACAATCTCGGCAGAGGGTGTATATATACTTAGTGGAACAATCAGCGATGGCCAAGTTATAGTAGAGGTTTCCGACAGCGAAAAAGTTCAGTTAATACTTGACGGTGTTACGATAAATTCAAACTCATCTGCGGCGATTTATGTTAAATCGGCAAACAAAGTTTTTGTCAGCCTTGCAGAAAATAGCGAGAACACTTTATCTGTAAGCGGTGAATATGTTGCGATTGATGATAATAATATAGACGGAGCAATTTTCTCTAAAAGTGATATTACATTCAATGGAAACGGAACACTGACGATAAATGCAGATTATGGTCACGGAATTGTTGGCAAAGACGATGTAGTTTTCACAAGTGGAACTTATTATATAACATCAGAAAACCACGGTATCAGTGTTAATAACAGTATTAGAATTGCAAATGCAACATTCAGCATTATAAGTGGCAAAGATGGCATACAAGCAGAGCACGACGAAGACGCCTCGCTTGGCTATGTATATATAGAAAGTGGAACATTTGTTATTGCATCTACGGCAGATTGCATAACAGCATCTAGTCTTTTGCAAGTTGACTCAGGCGATTTTGCATTGCAAAGTGGTGGCGGATATGTTGAGGTTTTGAACACTATAACAGTTGGCGAGGGCTCGGGAAGTTATTCTCAAACAACAGACTCTCTTGAGTATAGCATGAAATGTTTTAAATCAGAAGAAATGATTTTTAACGGTGGTTCGTTCGTTCTTTCAGCTTATGAAGATACAATCCACGCAAACGCTAATCTAACTATAAATGCTGGAGATTTTTATATTTCAACTGGCGATGATGCAGTTCACGCAGACGACGATTTGATTATAAACGGTGGAATTATTGATATAGCTGTTGGATATGAGGGGCTTGAGGGAAATAACATCACAATCAACGATGGCGACATAAGTATAGTTGTTCTTGATGATGGAATTAACGCAAGCGTTGGAGTTTTAACAATCAACGGTGGCGACATTTATGTTTATTGTATCGGTGACGGAATGGACTCAAACGGCGACTTTGTTATGACAGGCGGAACTGTTATTATGGATGTAAATTCTTATTACACAGGCGGTGATGGCGACTTTGACATTAGCGGAAGCATCACATACACAGGCGGAACAGTAACAGATGCAGACGGCAACACCATAGACCCAAGCGAGTCATCTATGTCTATGGGCGGTAGCATGAGTGGCGGTTTTAGTAGTGGCTTTAGCGGTGGATTTAAAAGATAAAAAATAAAATAGAAATTAGAGGAAGCAAATGTTTCCTCTAATTTTTTTTATAATAGTGCTTGCTATTATTATGCAATTAGAATATAATAAATAGTAACAAGACTAGGAGGTCTAAATTAATGGAATATATCTCAACTAGAGATGATAAAAAAATTATAAAAAGCACCAAGCCGTTTCTAAAATGGGCAGGTGGCAAAGGTCAATTACTATCTGATATAAGAAAATCATATCCTAAAGAATTAGGAAATAAAATAAATAAATATGCAGAACCAATGGTTGGTGGTGGAGCAGTATTGTTCGATATACTATCTAACTATCAAATGGATGAAGTATATATAAACGATATAAATATTGATTTGATTAATGCATATAAAACTGTAAAAGAACAAGTTAAAGAACTCATAAAATTGCTTGAAGTATATCAATTCGAGTATGTTCCGATGAAAACAGAAGATAGAAAAGAATATTATTATGATAAACGAGATAGATTTAATGCGATTAAATTGAATGGTAATAAAGTAAATGTAGAAAAAGCAGCACTACTAATATTTTTAAATAAAACTTGTTTCAATGGACTTTATAGGGTAAATAAAAGTGGTGGTTTTAATGTTCCAATGGGTGCATATAAAAATCCTTGTATTTGCGATAAAGAAAACCTTATAAATGTGTCAAAAGCACTTCAAAATGTTACAATTCATTGCGGAGAATATACTCATTCGGAAGAATTTATAGACAAAAACACATTTGTATATATCGACCCACCTTATCGACCACTTAGCGAAACATCAAGTTTTACATCATATAATGAGTCAGAATTTGGAGATAAAGAGCAGATTGAACTTTCAGAATTTGCAAATATTCTTAAATCTAAAAAAGCTAAAGTTGTACTAAGTAATTCAGATCCAAAAAATGCAGATGAAAATGATAATTTCTTTGATGAAATATATAAAGAATTTGTTATCAAAAGAGTTAAGGCAACAAGAATGATAAGCTCAAAAAGTAGTTCAAGAGGTAAAATAAACGAATTATTAATTGCTAATTATTAAAAAAGGAATGGTGTATTATGATTAAAAATGGAAAAGGCGGAGGAAACACAAGAACAGGATTAGTGTTTGAGGGTAAAACAGATTTGGTGACTTTTTTATCATTACACGAAGGATATAAAGTAGACGGGCATGATGTATATTATAATGATGAATTAGTAGCTTATGTTTATAAACAAAGAGGTTTTTTAAAATTTTTAGAAAAACTAAATATTGATTGGAAAACAGTAATTTCAAAACCTTTATATCCTGACAATTCTATTTTTGTGTTCGTTAATAATACTTTATTTATTATTGAATGCAAATTTCAACAAGTTGCTGGTTCGGTTGATGAAAAACTACAAACTTGCGATTTTAAGAAAAAGCAGTATCAAAGATTAGTAGCTGGAGCTAATATTGAAGTAGAATATATATATTTATTGAGTGATTGGTTTAGAAACGCTAAATATAAAGATGTTTTGGATTATATTATCAGTGTTAATTGTCAATATTACTTTGAATATATTCCATTGGTAAAATTAGGCTTGCCAATTCCTGGTAGTAGGGTAGAGTAAATGGCTAAAAAAATAACAAAGTGGGAGCCTGATGACTTTGAGCTAGAAATGACAACGCATTGGAGCTTTCCTAAACGTGGCGATTGGGCTACTCACGATGCTAAGTGGCGTGGTAACTGGTCCCCTTATATTCCAAGAAATTTACTTCTTCGTTACTCAAAAGAGGGAGATTTAGTATTAGACCAATTTGCTGGTGGTGGCACTACTTTAGTTGAAGCTAAACTCTTAAATCGTAATATCATAGGTGTTGACGTTAACGATGTAGCACTTGATAGGTGCAAGGAAAAGACTAATTTTGAATGGGAAAATGCAGGAAAAGTCTATATACATAAAGGCGATGCAAGAGATTTGCATTTCGCACCAAACGATAGTATTGATTTTGTATGTACTCACCCACCTTATGCGAATATTATCGAATACAGCGAGAATATAGAAGAAGATTTGTCACATTGTAAAATTCCACAATTCTTAGAAGAAATGAAAAAAGTAGCTTCCGAAAGCTACCGAGTTTTAAAAAGGGATAAGTTTTGTGCAATTTTAATGGGTGATACCAGAATAAAAGGACACGTTCAAACCATGAGTTTTGAAGTAATGAAAATCTTTGAAGCACAGGGTTTTAAATTAAAAGAAATAATTATAAAAGAACAACACAATTGCAGGGCAACTGGGTATTGGAAAACAAATAGTATAAAATATAACTTTTTATTACTAGCTCACGAGTATTTGTTTGTGTTTAGAAAATGAAATGGAGCTGTGAAAAAACAGCTCTATTATTTTAATATCAAAAAAATTTGATTTAACTATTGACATTCTTAAGATAATAGTATATAATAGTCATATAAAATAAATTTGATTTGAGGGATATTATGAACGAAAATGCTGAAATAGCAAAAATTTTTAAAGCTCTTTGTGATGAAAAAAGGGTTGCTATCATAAAGTTTTTGCAAACTGGAGAAAAATGTGCCTGTGATATTTCCGAAAAACTTGACATTGCACAGTCTAAGTTGTCTTATCACATGAAAATACTTTGTGAGTCTGGCTTGATAAAAAGTTGGTATGTTGGCAAGTGGACGCACTATCAGATAAGTAAAAGTGGTAGCGATATTGCAGTTGATTTGTTAAAAGAACTAACCAATATCGAAACAGATTGTGATAATAGTTTGAATAAAGATATTTGATTTATCTAAGGAGGGTACTATGGAAATATTAATAAATATGTGGGATTTTTTTCAAAATCAAATTTTGGGAATGGCTTGGCTTAACACAGGAATAGGGAATTTGTTAACATTGTTAGGTCTTGATATAGACGGTGCTGTCGGTGGAAGTGTGCATTTTTTTATCTATGATGTTATCAAAATAATTGTTTTGCTTTGCACCTTGATTTTTGTTATTTCGTATATTCAGAGTTTTTTTCCACCAGAGAGAAGCAAAAGGATTTTGTCACGATTTAAGGGGATTTGGGCAAATATAATTTCTGCACTTTTGGGAACAGTAACACCATTTTGTTCTTGTTCGTCTATCCCTTTGTTCATGGGCTTTACCAGTGCGGGACTGCCAATTGGCGTAACTTTTAGCTTTTTGATATCATCACCAATGGTAGATTTAGGCTCGCTTGTTTTGTTAATGAGCATTTTTGGTTGGAAAGTTGCCGTTATATATGTAGTCTTGGGTTTGGTTATCGCTGTTATAGGTGGCACAGTTCTGGAGAAATTAGGCATGGAAAAATATGTGGAAGAATTTATTTTAAATGCTGGAAAAGTCGATTTAGAGTCGCCAACACTCACAAAAAAAGACAGGGCGATATATGCGAAAGAGCAAGTTTTTGCCACTTTTAAAAAAGTTTTGCCTTATATTTTGATAGGTGTTGGAATAGGTGCGGTAATTCACAATTGGATTCCACAATCTGTGATTGAAACAGTTTTGGGCAGTGATAATCCATTTGGTGTTATACTCGCAACGCTTGTTGGTGTGCCAATGTATGCCGACATTTTTGGAACTATCCCTGTTGCAGAGGCTTTGCTTGCAAAAGGGGCACAACTTGGTACAATCTTAAGTTTTATGATGGCGGTAACAACGCTTAGTTTGCCATCAATGATTATGCTAAAAAAAGCCATAAAACCAAGACTTTTAGGTGCTTTTATTGCAATTTGTGCATCAGGAATTATAATTGTAGGTTACGTTTTTAATGCAATTCAATATTTGATAGTATAATTAAGAAAGGTTTGTATAACATGGAAAATAAAAAAATATTTAAAATAATCATTCCGATAGTTATGATTATTGGTATAGCTGCGATTTGGTTTATGCAAAATCAAGGAACACAAGAGAACTCGAATAATTTGGAATTTCCGCTGACTGTTACAAGTATAGATTTAGACGAGCTTGCAAGTTACGAGTTGCCAATTATTATAGATTTTGGTTCTGATGAATGTATTCCGTGCCAAGAAATGGCTCCAGCTCTTGAGATAGTGAACGAAAAAATGCAGGGCTTGGCTATTATCCAATTTATAGATGTGTGGGAATATCCAGAAGCTATCGGCGATTTTCCTGTGCAGGTAATACCAACACAAATTTTTATAAATTCAGACGGCAGTCCGTATTCTCCATCTGATGAAGTTGCAAGTGTTATAGAATTTTATATATATGGAGATAGTGAAACAGGCGAGCATTTTTTCACAGTGCATCAAGGTGGACTGACAGAAGATGAAATGCTAATGATTTTGGCAGATATGGGGGCAGAGCTTTGATTGATACATGGCTTGAGGGCATATCGGTGCTGATAACAGCCAATGCTTGGATAACACCTTTGTTAGCATTTGTGGCTGGTGTTTTAACATCATTCACACCGTGCTCGCTGTCTAGTGTGCCACTTGTTATTGGCTTTGTTGGTGGCACAGGAGAAAGAACGACAAAAAGAGCCTTTACGCTTTCGCTGACATTCGCACTTGGCTCGGCAATTACTTTTACGATACTCGGAGTTATCGCAGCCTTGGCAGGCAACATAATCGGAGCACAGGCATCTTGGTGGTTTGTGATTTTGGGTGTGCTGATGATGCTTATGGCACTTCAAACTTGGGGAATTTATGAGATTATTCCATCAAGTTATTTGATAGCTAAAAGCACAAAAACAGGCTATATCGGAGCATTAATTGCTGGAATTTTAGGAGGAATATTTTCATCCCCTTGCTCAACTCCAGTACTTATCGCACTTTTAGCCATTGTGTCTGGAAACGGAAGTCTTGCGTGGGGCGTATTGTTATTTCTTTTATACTCCGTGGGTCACGGAATTTTAGCAGTGATTTGTGGTACATCTATTGGATTTGTAAAAAAATTATCACAAAACGAAAAATATGGAAAACTTAGCAATGTACTAAAAATCATTATGGGTGTAGCTATGACTCTGATTGGTTTTTATATGTTCTATTTAGCTTTTTAAAAAAATTTTTAGGAGGAAATTATTATGGCATTATTTGGTTTTGGCAAGAAAAAAGAAGAAACAAAAACAGCTTGTTCTTGTGGTGGGAAGTGCAATGCAGTGGCAACAGAGAGTGAAGCAAGCGTAAAAGTTCTTGGTGGTGGTTGCGATAAATGCAATCAGCTAGAACAGGCAACAGTGGAGGCTTTGGCTGAACTTGGCATGGACAAAACTATTGAGCACGTTACGGATTTTGCTATAATTGCAGGCTATGGTGTTATGACAACACCAGCTCTTGTGGTTGATGACAAGGTGGTGTCTTATGGAAAAGTTTTGAAAAAAGAAGAAGTTATAGCGATTTTAAAAAAAGTTCGCCCATAAAAATATAGCATAACAAAAAGCTACTGAATTAATTTTCAGTAGCTTTTTTTAAACCGCAATGACTACATACCTCGTTCTACTGTCACAACTGGACGGTAGCTTTTGTCGATTGTGTTTATTATGTTATTCACTTCTATTTCTATTTGAGAGTCTTTTGTCTTTTCAGAAAATGGCACACTAACATCAAACACCACGTTGCTGTGTTCACGTCCCCAGACAACTCTGAAATCGTGAATATGTGCACCTAAAAATTTTGAGGATAGTTTTTCAGAAATTTCTTTTTTCAGTTCTTGTGTTTTTGGATTTTTTGTATCAATAGGGTCCATGTGCAAGACCATGTCTATTCCCAAATTTTTCTTAAAATCGTGCTCGATATTATCCATTAAATCGTGACTTTTTGTCAGCTCTTCCGAACTGTCTACCTCGCAGTGAAGTGAGGCAAAATTTTTGTGTGAACCATAAGAATGAACCATCAAATCGTGTATTCCGATAATACCCTCATAGGACAAAACTTTTTCTCGTATTGCAGAAATCATCGCCTGATCAGGTGCTTCGCCAAGCAGTGGCTGAGATGTTTCTATTACGAGTTTAAAACCAGAATAAACGATAAAAATAGCAAGTGCCAAGCCAAGATAGCCGTCTATATTTAGATTTAAAAATTTCATAAACACAGCACCAACTAACACGCTTAGAGTAGAAAAACAGTCGTTTCGGCTATCGGTTGAAGTTGCGAAAAGTGCCTTTGAGTTAATTTTTTTTGCTATTTTTTTATAAAACTGCGACTGCCAAAATTTGAGAGCAAGCGATATAACAAGACTCACAAAAACAATTATATCAAGCTGTGGCATAACTGGATTTAGGATTTTGTCAAAGGAACTTTGGAACAGTTCAAATCCGATAATCATAATAATAAAAGACACAATTATTCCGCAGATATACTCAATTCTTGCGTGTCCGAATGGGTGCTGTTCATCCGCTGGCTTTGCCGAAAGCTTAAAGCCGACAAGGGTGATAAGTGAGGAGGCGGAGTCGGCAAGGTTGTTGATTGCATCTGCAACAATAGAAACGGAAAAAAACAATGTTCCAATAGAAAATTTAATTCCAAAAAGCAAAATATTGCTAATAATTCCGACTATGCTTGCAAATTTTCCGTAATTTAATCTAACTTTTTCGTCCTGAATATTTTCTCTATCTTTGATAAAAAGTTTAATTAATAAATTATTCAAAGAAAAACCCCTATTTCAAAATATTATTTCCCAGACTATCAATTGCGACGATTAGTGGAAAATTATCAAATTCAAGTCTTTTGGCAGACTCGCAACCCAAGTCCTCAAAACCGATAACTTCGCATTTTGTGATACATTTTGATGCAAGTGCACCAGCACCGCCAATGGCACATAGATACACAGCCTTGTTTCGTATAATTGCGTCGATAACAGACTCGCTACGCTTGCCTTTTCCTATCATACATTTCAAGCCTAAATCTAAAAATTTTGGAGTAAAACTATCCATTCTTCCGCTAGTTGTTGGACCACAAGAACCTATGGCAAGCCCCTTTGGAGTTGGAGTTGGCCCTGCGTAGTAAATACTTGCGTTTTTTAGGTCATAAGGCAAAGTTTCGCCATTGTTTAGGGCATCGTCAATTCTTTTGTGGGCGGCATCTCTGGAGGTATAGACAGTGCCAGAGAGCAAAACCCTTTGCCCAGCTCTTAGGTTTTCTAGTTTTTCTATTTCGTTTGTATTGATTTTTATGTCAGCCATATTCGTCACCTTTTTTAGTCTAAAAAAAGGAGGGATAAATCCCTCCCTTTTTAAAAATTTTGTTAAAAAATTATTTTCTGTTAAAAATTGACATGATATCAGAGAAAGAGTCGTCAATTGTATCTGATGTACTAGCTTTTTCTGTTGTAATTGGAGCAGAAATTTCTACTTCACTTCTAACAGCCTCGCCAAATGGTGAAGAAACAACAGCAGGTTTTTTAGCTGTGCTCAACTCGCCATTCATGCCCTCAA
>JAWXUN010000239.1:0-2938 GCA_044426425.1 Clostridia bacterium
GGTGATTTTATACCAAGAGTCTATCTCCGATTCGCTTTTTACGATTAATTCCATTTTCTCTTTTGGATAATAAACAAGAGTAGCCAAGGCTTTTTTGTCGTTTTTTGAAAGAGTGTGTCCGAAAACTTCTTCAATTTTTCTTGCGACAGAACCTGAACCATTTTTTAGAACATGAGAAAAAGAGTCGAACTCACCGTGGATATCAGTGATAAAATGCTCTGTTCCTTTTGGCAAATTGATTATTGATTGCATATTGATAATTTCAGTAGATGCTTTTGCGATTGTTGGATAAATTTCTGACAATAGTTGTAATTTTTTTAGATTAGTCATACTTCACCTCGTATCTTTTATGATTAAATTCTAACATTTTGAGAACAATTAGTCAATGGAAATTTATTTAATCTAAAAAAATAAAGGTAAGAAATTAATCCTACCTTTATTTTGTTTATTAAAATTATAAATTATCAAACATTTCTGGGAAATATCTGTAATAGCTTTTGCCGTATTTGTTACGTCCAAGGTGCATTTGTGCGTATAATTCTTTTGCGTGAGCTTTTGCTTGTTCTTGGTCTGCAACTAAGAACATATACTCATTATCAGAAATAACTACGCCATTTTGTGAGATTTTTAGAGTGATATAGAAACAATCGCTCATTTCAGAAGTAAGTTTATAAGCAATTTCGCCAAAGTTTTCTGAACTGTTTTCTTTGATATCAACTGTGATTGTATCAGTTTTTAGAACATTTTTGTCTTTGTCCAAAATTTGGTATTCATAAGAAACATTGTCATAAGTTTTGTAGTAGTCATTAATTACAAACAAATTACCTGTAAATGTTTCGTCTGGCAACCATCTTCTTTTCTCAAACTCTAGTGATGGCAAAATTGGGTTATAACAGCGTTTTACATAAGCAAAAGATTGTTTTTCTTTTCCGTAGTAGTCAACAATATCCCATTTAATAATAGGCCAGTTTGTGATGAAGTGACAAAGAGCAACACCGCTTACGTGTGGTTTTTGTCTTCTGAAATGTTCAAGAGCAAATTGGAAAATAATACCTTGAGCAATTTGTGTTGATTCAGAAAATTCTTCTAGTGAGCCCATTTTTATGTCGCCAAAAACTTCGTAATTAAGATTTTGCAAAACGTGTAAATCAGCCATGTGATAGCCAAAGCTTGGTCCCATTGGCCATAACTCGTTTTCTGGAATGAATTTTTTTAGACTCTCGACACTTGGTGATGATGCCGCTGTAAGTTCTGGAATGATACAATAATCTAGTGCTGGATAAAAATCTTCCATAAAAATTGCACCCGCAGCGTAGTAATGAGAGTTAGCGTGAGAAGACTCTTTTGGAGCATATCCCATTCTTATTCCCTCTTTTGAGCTAAGTGGTGATGCATCGCCATAAGGTGTGTTTGTGTGTGCTTTTGTAATTCTGCCGATATGTTCCATCAATTTTCTGTTGTTACTTTCAACGTGTGCTTCTGAGAAATAAACCTCTTCTCCACCCATGAACATTAGGACTGATGGATGATTTCTACGCTCTTTAACTATCATTTCTGTTTCTCTTGAAACTAAGTCGATATAAGCTTTGTCTGATCTAAATTCTTGAGTTGCAAAAGTGAAGTTAGTCCAAACAGTTATTCCGTATTTGTCGCAAAGGTCATAGAACTCTTTAACCTCTGGTGGATGCCAACCGAAAATTCTGAGGTTGTTTATGTTAGCTTCTTTTGCTTTTGAAAGATAAAATTCGTATTTTTCAAAAGAGTTGCGGCCGTAGAAGAATGATGGTTGACCGCCCCAACAAGCTGAACGCAAGAACATTGGTTTGCCGTTTATAACAAATGTCCAAGGGTTCTCAACTTCGCCCTCTTCAAAGCCTGGGTTCATTTGCATTGTAACTTCTCTTACACCTGTTTTTTCTGTTAGATTATCAAGAACAACGCCATTTTCTATAACAGTAATTTCTAAGTCGTAAAGAAAAGACTCGCCAAGTTCGTAAGGCCACCAAAGTTTTGGATTATTTAGCTCCATAGAAATTGACTCACTAGATGATGCCATGTTTACATCAATTTTTTTCTCTGCTGTAAAAGCTTCAGTTTCGCCGTCTTTGTAAGAAATTTTTAGGCTTAAATCTTTTAGATTATTTTGATATCCTGTTAAATCAATACTAAAATCTGCAACAGCTTTGTCTTTAGAAACTGTGTATTCAACACGGTACTCGTCTATTTTAAGTTTATCTGTTCCAACAAGTTTTACTGGTCTCCAAATTCCGAAAGGTATAACACCTGTTAAATAGTCGCCTGCAAAATTGTGTTTTGAACCAGCAATATTTTTTTGGTTTTTTGGAGGTGGGTCAAGCTTTACTTTTAAAAGATTGATTGGCACACCGATTTGTTTGTGGCTGACGTAATCTGTTACATCAAACTCAAATTTAGAGAACATACCATCGTGATGTCCAAGATACTCTTGATTTAACCAAACATCGCAAGAATAATCAACACCCTCGAAAACTAATTTAAGGTTTTTGCCTATCATTTTTTCGTCTACATTAAATGCGTAGTTATACCACCATTCATATTCTTGTGCCCATTTAATTTTAGCCATATTTCTGCCAAAGTGTGGGTCATCAATTTCTCCAGCTAAGAATAAATCTGTGTATACATCACCAGGAACAGATGCTTTGTTCCAGCTAAAATCATTACCTGATAATTCGTTTTTTAGTTCGTGAATACCCTCGGCAACGCCTTGACCGATACGCATTTTTTCCATTTTCCAATGTCTACCACTAAAATCTTGAACAAAACGGCCTTCTGTTTTTTCGTTTTTAGCAATGCGAGGTCCGCCACTTTCAAGAATATGGAAATCTTGATTTTTTTTCATGTTGAGTATTACCTTTCTGTATTTTCTTAAGTTAAATTATATCAATATAAGTTGCATAGT
>JAWXUN010000240.1:0-2937 GCA_044426425.1 Clostridia bacterium
GCAGTTCAAAAGTCCGACTCTCGGAGAAGTTAGGTTCATAACTTTTTTCATATAAACACTAGCCATAATAGCGAATTGCTCAATCATCTCTGGGCGACATTCAACATTTGCACCAGTGTCTGTTATCATAGAAAAACCGTTTTCGCTTGGAATAACAGCACAAAAAGCTACTCTTTTAACACCTTTTATTCTTTTTACAATAGTAGTTGCTCCAACAACAACCGCACCGCTGTTACCAGCACTTGCAAAAGCATCAGCTTTTCCGTCTTTGAGTGCCTTGAGTGCAACAGCCATAGAGCTGTCCGACTTTGCTTTTACAACATCAGTTGCAGCATCGTGCATGGTGATAACTTGGCTTGCGTGGATTATCTCAAAACCACTGATATCCAAATTGTTATCCTTAGCACATTTTGATATTACATCTTTGTCGCCTGTTAGAATTATGTCGATTTTATACTCTTCTTTTGCATCAATACAACCCTTGATTATCTCGAGTGGAGCGTTGTCGCCACCCATTGCATCTACAATAATTTTCAATCGAATGACCTAGTCATGGTTTCCGAACCAAATGTAAACAAAACATTTAGCTTGTCCACTGTGACAACCTTTCTTTTATTTTTGAGCGATTAGATTTCTCAAATCGTTTATGCCCCTGTCAGCCAGTGCCTGATATCTTAGTTTTTTATCTCTTATGTGTGGTTCTATGCTTGGCAAAATTCCAAAATTTGCACCCATTGGCTGAAAATTTTTGCTTGTGCTAGAGCATACATGAAGAGCAAGTGAACCGTTCATTGTTGTGTTAGGAAGAACAAAAGCTTCTTCACCCTTAAAACGTCTAACTGCGTTTATTCCAGCCAAAAGTCCAGAACCAGCGGACTCCATATATCCCTCGACACCTGTAATTTGCCCTGCGAAAAACAGATTTTTGTTTGTTCTCATAGAGTAGTCAGCATCTAAGAGTTGTGGCGAATTTATAAAAGTGTTTCTGTGCATAACGCCAAAACGGACAAAGTTTGCGTTCTCAAGCCCTGGTATAAGTCCAAAAACTCTCTTTTGCTCTCCGAACTTAAGGTTTGTTTGGAAACCTACGAGATTATATAGGCTAAATTCTGCATTTTCTGTTCTTAGCTGAACCACTGCCCATGGTCTGTGCCCTGTGTTAGGGTCACGCAGTCCAACAGGTTTGAGAGGGCCAAAGCGAAGAGTGTTTTCTCCTCTGCCAGCCATGATTTCAACAGGCATACAGCCCTCGTAGACTTTTGGATTATACACATCGCAGTCGTGCAGTTCGGCTCTTTCAGCAGAAATTAATTCACGATAAAAATTTTCGTATTCTTCTTTATTCATCGGACAATTGATATAGTCGTCCTCGCCTTTTCCATATCGAGATGCCTTGAAACACTTGTCCATGTCTAGGCTGTCAAAGCTGACTATTGGAGCAGCAGCATCAAAAAAGCTGAGTGCACCACCACAAATATCTTTGATTTGTTCAGATAATTTGTCCGAACAAAGAGGGCCAGCACAGATGATAGTTATTGCATCTCTTGGGATTTCTGTAACTTCTTGATGAATTATTTCTATAAGTGGGTTTTCTTCCATTGCTTTTGTTGCAAGAGAAGAGAAAAAATCTCGGTCAACCGCCAAAGCTCCACCAGCTGGAACTTTGCTTTTTTCGGCACATTCAGTCAAAAGAGAGCCTAGCATTCTCATTTCTTCTTTTAAAAGCCCCGCAGAGCTGCCAAGTCTTGCGGATTTCAGCGAGTTAGAGCAAATTAATTCTGCAAAATTCACACTTTTGTGTGCGTCAGAAAATTTGTTAGGTTTCATCTCGTATAATTTAACTTTTATGCCATTTTTTGCTATGATATTAGCAGCCTCAACGCCAGCTAGTCCAGCACCGATAACATTTATATATTCTTTCATTATTCCCCACTATACTTATATTTGCAGTCTTCTGTTAGGCAATATAGCTCTTGCTTTTTGCCTTTCTTTTGCATTAAATATTTGCCACAGAAAGGACAAACTTGTGTTGACGGTGCATCCCAAGAAACAAAGTTACATTCTGGGTAGTTGTTACAGCCGTAAAATGCTCTATTTTTTTTGGTCTTTTTCTCAATGATTTTGCCACCACATTTAGGGCAAAGAGCACCAGTATCTTTAACAATTTTCATGATGTTTTTGCAGTCTGGATAACCAGAACAGGCGATAAATTTTCCGAAACGTCCGTGTTTGACAACCATTTTTTTGCCACATTTATCACAGACTAAATCAGTTTTGTCTTCTTCTAGTTCAATTTTTACGCCAGCCATTTCAACCTTAGCTTTTTTCACTTCTTCTGCAAAATCGTCATAGAAACTGTGTAGGATTTGCACCCAATCTTCGTCACCACTCTCAACTTTGTCGAGTCTGTTTTCCATACCAGCGGTAAATTTTACGTTTACTATATCAGAGAATTTTTCTTTGATAAGATTTGTGGTAACTTCGCCAAGTTCGGTAGGTCTAAAAGATTTTCCCTCACGAGCGACATATTCACGACTTGTGATAGTGCTGATTGTAGCAGCATAAGTGGACGGTCTGCCTATTCCGTTTTCTTCCAAAGTTTTGATGAGAGAAGCCTCGGTAAATCTTGGAGGAGCTTGTGTGAAATGCTGATTTCCAAAAAGTTCTTTAACCTTTAGAGGCATACCCTCCTCAAGGTTTGGTAGGTCTTTTGATTTTTCGTCTGCAACGTCTTTACTCTCTTCATAAAGAGCGGTGAAACCGTCAAAGTGAACAGTAAATCCAGACGCTTTAAAGATATAATCGTTTGCAGAAATAGTTGCTTGGTTTGTGTTAAGAACACAGTTTGCCATTTGGCAAGCAACAAATCTTTCCCAAATAAGTTTATATAGTTTGAATTGGTCTTTAGAAAGTGATTTTTCTATTTTTTGAGGAGTT
>JAWXUN010000241.1:0-2929 GCA_044426425.1 Clostridia bacterium
TTATAAAATACAAATTAAACGAAAAAAATGTATTTTTTTATCTATTTCGACGATATTTCTAATTATTATTTTATAATTAAACTTCTTTTCACCACTCAGCCAAAGATTTATCATCTGCTGAAACAACATTTGGATTTCTCCAATTTCCATCGTATAAAAGAGTTTGCAATAAATCTTCATCAATTTCAAAACCTAATCCAGGTTTTGTTGGAATATCTATAAAGCCATCTTTTATTTCGAATGGTTCTTTAAAAAGACCGACACCTAAATCTAGTTTGCTTGGCAAGGTTGGATGTTCTTGAGCTGTGAAATTTGCAACACAAGTGTCAATTTGCAAGCAAGCAGCAAGAGCGACAGGACCTAACGGATTGTGCGGTGCGATGTTCATATAATAATCAGCACCCATTGCGGCAATTTTGAAAGTTTGTAAAATTCCGCCACAGTGACACACATCTGGCTGAAGTACATTTACGGCTTGTTTCTCAATCATTTCTCTAAATCCAAAAGTTGTAAAAATTCTTTCACCACTAGCAATTGGGATTGTAGTTTTATTTGATACTTTTAGCAGTGCATCTACATTTTCTGGCAAAACTGGTTCTTCTACAAACATTGGGTGATATGGCTCGAGTTCTCGGCACAAAATTGGTGCCATTGCTGGCGAAACTCTTCCGTGAAAATCTATCGCAATGTCTAGTTCTTTTCCAGCAACTTCTCTTACATAAGCGAAATTATTGACATAATCTTCTATCATTTGCATACTATCTATATGTCTAACAGGGCAGAACATTCCCATTTTGCCCGATTTAAAACCTTGTTCTTTTCGTTTATTTATCCAAAAATCTATCTCGTCTTTTGTAGGATGGTCTAAATCTGGAAGTAAATGAGCATACATACGTATTCTATCACGGCATTTTCCGCCTAATAATTGCCAAACTGGCACACCGAGATATTTTCCCTTGATATCCCAAAGTGCTTGTTCTATTCCGCTGATAGCACTGCAAATAACAGCACCACCACGATAAAACCCACGTCTTGACATAACGTGATATAAGTGCTCTATATTCATTGGGTCTTCGCCAATAAGATACTCTTTGAAAACCTCTATGGCTTCGCCAACAACAGTCGACCGACCCTCGAGCGTTGGCTCTCCCCAGCCTACTATCCCTTCGTCTGTTATGATTTTAACAAGCATCCAACGTGGTTTTATGTAATAAACTTTTAAATCTGTAATTTTCATATTAAACTCCTATCAATTTTTTTGTAATACTTATTTTCCTTAAAAAATCTTGTACTTTAGTTAATTATATCACAGAACTTTAGTATAGTAAATATTTTTAATCTGGTAATTTTTTACAAAGTTATATACAATATTTTTACTATTCAAACAAAAATAATCTATTTAAAATCACTTGAAAAACTTTTGCATAGTATATATAGAGGTGAAGTTAAATGAAAAAGAATTTAATTGTAATAGGTTCGATAACATACGCACTTAAAGCTAAGGATATTTTGTTTGAGCGTGGAATTAGCTCACACATTGAGAGAAACAAAAGAACAAAAGAATTTGGCTGTGGTTATGCTCTTTATATACCAAAAAATGCCGATAAGTCTTATGAAATCTTAAAAGAGTTTAACATCAAAGTTCTTGCTTTTATAGAGAAAGACGAGGATTGAGATGAAACAGATATATCTTGATAATGCTGCTACAACTTATCCAAAACCTGAAAGCGTAAGAAACTCTGTTAACCGAGCTTTGCAGATTTTTGGTGCAAACCCAGGGCGAGGTTCTTATGAAATGGCAGAGAACACTTCTATGATGATTTATAGAACTAGAGAAAAATTCGCAAAATTTTTTAATCTTTCAAAACTCGAAAATGTTGTTTTTACCAAAAGTTGCACCGAGGCGGTGAACATTGTTGCGTTTTCTAAGTTAAAACCTAATGACCATGTAGTAATTTCTGATTTGGAGCACAACTGTGTAATTAGACCTTTGCACGAGTTATCAAAAATTGGTGTGAGTTACAGTGTTTTTGAAACTTTTGAAGACGATGACGAAACGCTAAATTCACTTAGGCAAACTATTACCGATAAGACAAAACTTATGATTTGTACAGCAGCATCAAACGTATTCGGTTTTAAACTTCCTATTTCCAGACTATGTGCTTTGTGCCATATTTATGGTGTTGAAACTTGCATTGATGCAGCTCAACTAGCTGGCATACAAACAATTGATATGGATAATAATTCTATTGATTATCTATGTGTTCCCTCTCACAAAGGACTTTATGGAATTATGGGTTGTGGAGCACTATTGTGCAGAAATAACGACTTGAAACCTATTGTTTATGGCGGAACAGGAATTTTGTCTAAAGAATTAGATATGCCTAGCGATTTACCCGAAAAGCTAGAGAGTGGAACTGCAAACGTCGCTGGTATTACATCTATATCGGCTGGGCTTGATTTTGTCAAACTCGTTGGTATGAATAAAATAGCCAATTACGAAATGAAGCATATACAAAAAATTTATGCCGAACTTGAGCAAATATCAACTATTGATTTGTATAGCAAAATGCCTAGCCTTTCACATTTTTCTCCTGTTTTGTCTTTTAATGTTAAAGGCAAAACGCCAGAAGATGTATCTGAATTTCTTGCAAGCAAAAACATCTGCGTAAGAAGTGGTTTTCACTGTTCCCCACTCGCACACAAAAAAATGAAAACTGAAAACGGAACTGTTAGAATTAGTCCATCGGCATTCACCACAAATGCTGAAATTGATTATTTTGTTAACATAATAAAAAAATATGCAAAAATTTGAAAAAAACTCTTTACCAATCAAAGATAAAATGTTATTATATATATAGTATATAATAGTTGTTTAAAATTCTCACAATATATCGTGACGATAAAAGCATTGCGATATATAGCAACT
>JAWXUN010000013.1:0-16143 GCA_044426425.1 Clostridia bacterium
GCATCTAAAAGAGTCTCTCTTGTAAATACGTTAACATTTAGGTGATGACCACCGTTTTCTACATATCCGTCTAATAGTGATACTAGGTTATCGATTTGTTGTTGATTAGCCATAATTTTACCTCCTTATAGCCAAAATTAATTATTAAATTAATCGTTTAATTCTGTTGGTTGGCAACAAGCTGATTGACCATTACAATCTGATGATTTTGTGGTTTTAACTTGAATTTCGCCATCTACGTTTTCTACTTTCAAATTAACTTTTCCGTTTCCTTGCGAGAACATATTGTCTAGCAAGGAAACGATTTCGTCAATTTTTTTGTCTTCATTTTGAGACATCTTATTCCATCTCCTCTGTTAACTTGTCAAGGTCTAAGTCTCCAGCGAAAACTCTGTCCTCTTTACCAAGTGCACCAGGAATGATTGAGAATGTGTTTGAAATACCATCTTGAGCGTGTCTGAATGGAAGTTTTGCAACTGAAGCAAGTGAAGCAACAGCACCTGATGTATCACGGCCGTGCATTGGGTTTGCTCCTGGAGCTAGTGGAACACCTTTTTTTCTACCGTCTGGTGTGTTACCTGTCTTTTTACCATAAACTACGTTTGAAGTAATTGTTAGGATAGACATTGTTGGAACACCTTTACGATATGTGTGGTGTGCTTTGATTTTTTCCATGAATACACGAACAAGGTTAACAGCAATGCTATCAACACGGTCGTCATTGTTACCATATTTAGGGAAATCACCCTCAATTTCGTAATCATAAGCGATGCCGTTTTCGTCACGAATTGGTTTAACTTTTGCATATTTAATAGCACTTAGTGAGTCAGCAACAACTGAAAGACCAGCGATACCAGTAGCAAAATATCTTTTAACTTCTCTATCATGAAGAGCCATTTGAACTCTCTCATAAGCATATTTGTCATGCATATAGTGAATAACATTTAGTGTGTTAACATATAGACCAGCTAACCAATCCATCATGTCGTTGTATTTTGCAAGAACATCATCATAATCAAGATATTCTGAAGTAACAGGACGATAATGTGGGCCAACTTGTGCTTTAGAAACTTCGTCAATACCACCGTTTATAGCATATAACAAGCATTTTGCAAGGTTTGCACGAGCACCAAAGAATTGCATTTCTTTACCAACTCTCATTGAGCTTACGCAACAAGCAATAGCATAGTCATCACCGTGAGAAATTCTCATCATATCATCGTTCTCGTATTGGATTGATGAAGATTTGATTGACATTTTAGCACAGTATTTTTTGAAGTTTTCTGGCAATTTTGTAGACCAAAGAACTGTTAGGTTTGGCTCTGGAGCTGGACCTAAGTTATCTAGTGTGTGTAAATATCTATAAGAAGATTTTGTAACCATGTGGTTACCGATTGAAGAAACACCAGCGATTGACTCTGTAACCCATGTTGGGTCGCCTGAGAACAATGCATTGTATTCTGGTGTACGAGCAAATTTTACAAGACGTAATTTCATGATGAAATGGTCAATGTATTCTTGAGCTTGCTCTTCTGTAATTAGACCTCTTTCCAAATCTCTTTGGATGTAGATATCAATGAATGTTGATGTTCTACCAAGGCTCATTGCAGCACCGTTTTGCTCTTTAACAGCAGCTAAATAACCGAAGTATAACCATTGAATAGCTTCTTTTGCATTAGCAGCTGGTTTGCTGATATCGCAATCATAGATTTTTCCAAGTTTAGCTAGTTCAGCCAAAGCACGGATTTGCTCTGATAATTCTTCACGAAGACGAATGTTTTCAGAAGTCATACGTGTGAAAGAAGTAGCTAATTGGTGTTTTTTATCGATGATTAGGTTATCGATACCATAAAGAGCAACTCTTCTGTAATCTCCGATAATTCTACCACGACCATAAGCATCTGGAAGACCTGTGATAATACCAGATTTTCTAACTGCTCTCATCTCTGGTGTATAAGCATCAAAAACACCTTGGTTATGTGTTTTTCTGTATTTTGTGAAGATATCAACAACTTCGTCGTCAACTTTGTAGCCATAAGCTTCGCAGCTAACCTCTGCCATACGGATACCACCGAATGGTTGAAGTGATCTTTTGAAAGGTTTGTCAGTTTGGAAACCAACGATTGTTTCAAGTTCTTTGTTTAGGTAACCAGCCTCGTGTGAAGTGATTGAAGATACAATTTTTGTATCCATATCAACAACTCCGCCTTTAGCGATTTCCTCTGCGTTCAAGTCCATAACTTGAGCCCATAATTTGTCTGTTGAGTCTGTAGATCCTGCTAGGAAGCTATCGTCTCCGTCGTAAGGAGTATAGTTTTTCATGATAAAATCTCTAACGTTAACTGAAGTTGTTGACCATCTTCCTTCGTTAAAGCCTTCCCATTGTGGTTCGAATTTTACTGGCATAGTATTTTTCCTTTCCGTACACTCTATATATATTTCCGATAACAACTGTTATTGTTGTATATCATTTAGATTGTTCACGCCTTTTATTAGGCAACTATATTGTAGCATTAATGAATACTTTAGTCAATAAAGAATACAAATTTTTTTTAATTTCATGAATATCCCCAAAAAAGACATACCCAAGTAAACAAAAATAGTATCAAAATGTAAAAAATAGAACGCTTCTCTTCGTTTTTTGGTGCAAACATATACAGTAATCTCAAAAATTGTATAAATCCTTAGTTATTTAATATAATAAAATCATAATAATTATTATTTTTATTTTAGTTAGTTAAACATAACTAATAATGATTTTTGCACTAATCAGACTTGCAAAAATTGCCAATCAAAGCTGATAATTTGCGATTTTGCAAGTATTTTTGAATTATATATGGCTTTTGCATTCATTAAAAGATTTTTTTGTATACATAAAAATCACAGTGATGTGATTTTCTACAAAAGTATTAAACAAAAGAAAAACTTTTAGCTTTTTTCTAAAAAGTACGCACAAATTTATTTTTTTCTATTTTTTAAAAATTATTCCTATATTTTCTTAATATTTTAAATATACTATTGATTTTTTTTGATGTTAGTATTATAATGTAAGCGTTATCAATTTTATGCAATATTTAAAATTTTTATAAAAAAGAGGAGTTTAACTATGAAAAAATTTATGGACGAAAATTTTCTGTTAGAAACAGAAACAGCAAAAACACTATATCACGACTATGCAAAAAATATGCCAATTGTTGACTACCACTGCCACATTAACCCAAAAGAGATTTATGACAATAGACAATATAGCAATATCTATGAGCCATGGCTTGAGGGCGACCACTACAAATGGCGTCAAATGAGAACAAATGCAACAGACGAAAACTTTATTACAAATAAAGAAACAGACGCTTATGAAAAATTCTTGGCATTTGCAAAAACTCTTGATAAAGCTATCGGAAACCCACTTTATCACTGGTCACATCTTGAACTACAAAAATATTTTGATTACGATGGCAGACTTGGCGAGAGCACAGCTAAAGAAGTTTGGGATACTTGCAATGCAAAATTGAGCACTCCAGAACTTAGTGTTCGTGGAATTATCAATCAATCAAATGTTGCTTTAATCGGAACAACTGACGACCCAATTGATGATTTATACTACCACAAAGAGATGAAAAAAGACGATACTTTCAAAACACAAATCGTTCCATCTTGGAGACCTGACAAAGCTGTTAACGTAAACTTGCCTACATATAAAGAGTATATCACAAGCCTATCAGAAGTTGCTGGTGTGGAGATTAATGATTTTGACTCACTTTGTGATGCAATTGCAATTAGACTTGATTATTTCAAAGAGAACGGCTGTCTTGCAAGTGACCACGGACTAGACGAAGCTGTTTATATTAAAGCATCAAAAGAAGAGTTAAACGCTATCATGCAAAAAGCTTTTGCTGGCGAGGCTATCAGCGTTGAAGAAACAAGAAAATACAAAACAGAAATTTTGTTATTCTTAGGTAGAGCTTATGCAAAAAGAAACATAGTTATGCAACTTCACTTCTCAGCTGTTAGAAACACAAACTCAAGAATGTTTGATAAATTAGGTGCTGACACTGGTTTTGACTGCATGGGAAATACTATCGACGCTTTTGCTTTAACTGCATTTTTAAATGATTTAGAGAGCACAGACGAATTACCAAAAACAATTCTTTACTCATTAAACGAGGGCGACAACCAAATGCTTGGAACAGTTATCGGAGCATTCCAAAGTGCAGAAGTTAAAGGCAAAATGCAACATGGTTCAGCTTGGTGGTTTAACGACACAAAAGAGGGCATGGAGAAACAACTAAAAAGTCTTGCTAACCTTTCATTACTCGGAAATTTTGTTGGTATGCTAACAGACTCAAGAAGTTATTTGTCTTACACACGTCATGAGTATTTCAGAAGAATTTTGTGTAACGTAATCGGAAACTGGGTAGAAAACGGCGAACTTCCAAACGATACAGAGTGGTTAGGTCAAATTGTTATGGACATAAGCTACAACAACGCAAAAGAATATTTTGGTTGCTAAAATCAATTTAACGATAAAAAAATGGTGCAAGCGGAAAAGCTTGTACCATTTTTTTATGTATAGCAACATGAATATTATTTTTTTACTGCTGTTTTTTTCGCTCTTTTAACAGCTGGTTTTTTTGCTGGATATTCTTCAAGCTTCCACTCTTGGTTATCGCCACCGATTACATCCCAAATTTGCACAAAAGCTCCGTCTTCGTCACTTAGCATAACAACATCAATTGGTTTTTCTGCTGATGCATTAAAGATTTTTTTATAGCCTTTTGACGCTGTTTTAAATTGCCAAAGTTGGCTGTCACTCTCAACATCGTCCCAAGTGTTAAGCGTTGTTCCGCTCTCTGTTCCGCCATACATAAGGTCAAGATTTTTGCCTGTTGCCTTGTTTACAACTTTCACTTTTCCTGTGAGTTTTTCTGGCGACCAAAGTTGGCTGTCAGAATAATTTGTTGTTTCTTGCACAACACTGCCGTCTTCTTTAGCTGTGATAGCCTTGCCGTTTCTTTTATTTGTAATTATATATGATTTTAAAGCCATGATTATTCTCCTTTGTTAAAAAACACTGGTTTTGTTACGAGCACTTGGAATATTACTATGCAGTGACTAAAAAGCCAGCCACTACCTAATAATAATCAAATCGCCCTATCGCTTTTTTTCTAAAACATTTTATTGATTTATATTTTATATTATAAATTTCTATTTGTCAAATATTTTTTTGTATATTTATCCGAAATTCCTTAGTGATTTTTGTGTAAAATAACAGCTAAAAAAGTCAAAAATAAACGAATTATATATATTTTATATTGTTTTTTGTGTAAACTAAACAATATTCCTATAAACTGTCAAGAAAAATTTTCACACTAATAATTATGCATAATTTCATTTAGACATATCTAATTCATTTTTTTAGTACATAATTACAATAAATTTTACAATTTTTTTGGACACAAAAAGGGGGAACTTGTGGAAAATTCATTCTCAGAAAATGTCGAAAGATTTAATCCAGATATAAATTTTGGACTTATGCAAAGTCAAGTCGATATTCGTTTAGAACAAGGACTTCACAACGACGACAACTCGGCTAAAACAAAGACTATCAAACAAATTATCTTGGAAAACACCTTTACTTTTTTCAATATAATTCACTTAGTTTTTGCAGTTATTCTTTTGCTTGTCGGTCTTTGGCAAGAGGTTTTTATTTTTGATATACTAAAAAATATGCTTTTTATGGGTGTAATTTTTTCTAACATGGCAATCGCCTCGTTTCAAGAAATTCGTTCTAAAAAAATCATCGACAAACTCTCTGTTATCTCTGCCCCAAAGGCGGTTGTTTTGCGTGAGGGCAAAACCGAGCAGATAAGAGTTTGTGATGTTGTTTTGGACGACTTGCTTGTTTTGGAAACTGGCAACCAAATTTGCTCTGACAGCATTATTGTTGAGGGCGAAATTGAGCTTAACGAAAGTTTGATTACGGGAGAGTCTGAACCTGTTAGCAAAAAAACAGGCGACTTTATTCTGTCTGGCAGTTTTGTTGTCAGCGGAAATTGCAAGGCAAAAGCCGAGCATATCGGCAAAAATAACTATGCACACAAAATTGCTTCTGATGCAAAATATATCAAAAAGCCAAATTCTGAAATCCTAAATTCGCTTAACAAAATTGTTAAATCCGTATCTATCGCAATTATTCCAATTGGAATTTTGTTGTTCTTGAAACAACATTTTTTGATGGGCGATGCGATTTATGCCTCAACATCCACAACGGCTGCCGCACTTATCGGCATGATTCCAGAGGGTTTGGTTCTTCTGACAAGTGTTGTTTTTGCCGTTAGCGTTATCAGACTCGCACAGCACAAAACTCTGGTGCAAGACCTTTATTGTATAGAAACACTTGCAAGAGTAGATGTTTTGTGTCTTGATAAAACTGGCACAATCACCGAGGGTTCAATGCAAGTTGACGATATTGTGGAGCTGGAAAAAGGCAAAAACTCAAGAGAAATTTTGTCTGCTATGACAAAAAATTTGCAAGACTCTAACCCAACTTTTTCTGCTATAAAAGAATATTTTAACGAGCCAACTTCTTGGACGGCAAGCAATATCATCTCTTTTTCTTCACAAAGAAAATTTTGTGCAGTAGGCTTTTCTGACCGAGGTACTTATATTTTGGGTGCAGGCGAATTTATTTTAAAAGAAAACTATGAACTCGTAAGAGAACAAACCGAGTCTTTTTCAAAACACGGACAAAGGGTTCTTCTCTTAGCTCACAGCGACAGTCAAATAAACAACAAAGAAATAGGCGGAGAGATACAGCCAATTGCACTTGTTTTGTTGAGTGACAAAATCCGCAAAGAAGCCCCAGACACACTAAAATATTTTGCTGAACAAGGTGTGGACATAAAAATTATTTCTGGTGACAATGCCGTAACCGTTTCTTATATCGCAAAAAAAGCTGGGCTTAAGGACGGCGACAACTTCATTGATGCTAGTGAACTAAAAACAGACGAAGATATTAAAAACGCAATTGAAAAACACAGCGTTTTCGGAAGAGTTACGCCAGAACAAAAGCTTAAGTTTGTTAAAGCTCTAAAAGAAAAAGGCAAGACTGTTGCCATGACAGGTGACGGAGTGAACGATGTTTTGGCTCTCAAAGAGTCAGACTGTTCCGTTGCAATGGCATCTGGCAGTGATGCCGCAAGAACAGTGTCTAACCTTGTTTTGTTAGACTCAAACTTTTCGTCTATGCCACTCGTTTTAAAAGAAGGTCGTCGCTCAATTAACAATTTGCAAAGAAGTGCCACATTGTTTTTATCAAAAACAATTTATTCTGCACTGATGTCGCTTTTCTTTATATTTGCAATCAGTTCTTATCCTTTTGAGCCGATACACCTCACATTTATCAGCACCCTAAGCATTGGAATTCCCTCTTTTCTTTTGGCACTCGAGCCAAACAAAGAACTTGTCCGAGGTAGCTTTTTAAAAAATGTTATTCAAAAAGCTCTGCCAACTGGAATTGCCGTTTTTCTAAATGTTGCAATCTTGGTGTTCTCTCGCTCTTTCCTTGTTTTAAGCTCACAAGAATTTTCTACCCTTGCGGTGCTCTCTACCGTTGCAATATCTTTTATACTTCTAATAAAAGTATGCTATCCGTTTAATCTTTTTCACAAAATATTATTATCCGTATTGCTCGTTAGTATCAGTTTAATTTCAATTTTTATGGGCAATATAATCTCTATAACTAGCATAAATCTTGTTATTTTGATAAGTCTTATTAGTTTAATCGCCCTTTCTGTTGTGGTGATTATACTATGCGGAAAAATTCTAAAAAAACTCGGCTATGTTAACAAAAATTAAATTTACATTTAATTTGTCGATAATGCGTTGACTCGTAGATTTTTTTGTAGTATAATAGTGCAATACTATGAAAAAAAGGAAATGAATTTTGAAAGGTGGTGTATGTATTTTATCAGTCAATACTGATAAATACTAAATATATGGCTAATGAACCAAATTTTGAAGATATCAACAGCTATACAGACGACACTAATAAAAAGAAGAAAAAAAAGAAAAAAAAGAGAAATAGACACATAATCTTAAAAACACTTATCTGCTTTATCAGCGTTATTTTAATTGGTGCTGGTGGACTAAGCCTCTATGCTGCTCACTTTGTTTTTAGTGAACTTAACACAACTGTTATCACAAAGGACAAAGAAGAACTTGGTATCACAGAGGGAACTGTAACAGTTGAAAACATAACAAACATAGCTTTGTTCGGAGTAGACTCTCGTTCAACTACATCTTTCTCTGGGCTTTCTGATGTTATTATGATTTTGACGATTGACGAAATTCATAACACTGTTAAAATGTCATCTATCTTGCGTGACTCTCGTGTTTATATGGGCGATGACTACTCTTGGACAAGTACTAATTACGATAAAATCAACCATGCATATAGCTATGGCGGAGCAGAGTACGCAATTAAAGTTATAAACCAAAACTTTAATCTTGATATTGAGGACTATATCACAGTTAACTTTGCCTATATGGCAGATATTGTTGACTATTTTGGCGGTGTTGATATTGATATTACTAGTGACGAAGCTTATTACATCAACGTCCACTTAATCTCTGGTTCTAATGTTTCTACCGCTGGCGGAATGACTCACCTCACTGGTGCACAAGCCGTTTCTTTTGCAAGAAACAGAACAATCGGTGGTGACGAGGCAAGAGCAGAAAGACAAAGAAAAGTTCTAGAAGAACTTATCCTCAAAATTCAGGAAACGCCTGTTACCGACTACCCCACAATGATCTCTGAGCTGAGTTATATGGTGGAATTATCGCTTGACGCAACAGAAATTTTGGCGTTCACACCTTTTGTTGCTGAAGGCTTTGAGATTACAAGTGCATCATTCCCAGACACTGATATAGACGATGCATATACCGATATCTTTGAAAATAGTGCTTCAATGTGGAGTTATGACCTTGAGGCAGCAGCCGAGAGAATGAAAGAATTTATCTATGAGGGTGCCGAGGGTACAGAAATAACTTATGACTAATTTATTTTGATTAAAAAAAGTTTGACAGAGAAAAATTGTTCTCTGTCAAACTTTTTTAAAATTATTCGTTTACAAAATCACAAATTGCTTCAACAGCTATATCCTGTTGTTCCTGTGTTGTAATCGTTGCATCTGTGTCGCCGTCTTGTTTGCCGTAATTTCCGAATTGAGCGTGATTTCCGCCCTCTATCACAACAATGTTATCTTCATAATCAATGCTTTGTGCAACATTTGTGTTAAATTCTCCGTATATCGTCAGAGATTTTTCTGTTGGATAATCACCATATACATAAGCACCTAAAACAATCAAACCCTCTATTTCGTCAGCGTGACTCTCTGCATACATACTGGCGGTAGCACCACCAAGAGAATGCCCCATGATGTACCAAGAGTCAATCTCTGGCACTTGTTCGTAAACCGCATCGGCTGCGTTTACATCGAATATCGCAAGGTTAAAATTAACTGTTAACAGCACACAGACAAAACCTTTTTCTTGGAGTTTTTCGAGAATTGGCAGATATGCGGTTGCCTCTACCTTTCCACCTGGATAAAAAATAATTCCCTCTCCGTTTGGCTCTTCTGGGCTTAGTATCGTCAATTTGTCAATCGTTGTTAAGTTCTCGTTATTCTCGTATACATAGATAGCATCTTCGTCCGCTTTGTAATAGTCGCTCGCATAGACAAGCAGTGCAATGTAAGAAATTAGTGCTAGAGCAAAAGGAATTGAAATGGCAATGCATAATTTTTTGTGCTTTTTAAAAAACATAATATATCTCTCTTTCGTTTTATCTTTAAGTTGGTATATATTATAGTCAATTTTGTGCAAAAATGCAACACTTATTGCAAACTGCAAAAAAACTTTTGAACATATTAAAAAAATCTCTGAAAACCCTTGATTTTTTCTTGGATTTATGTTATTATAACAGATGTTCTATGAAAATTTATGTTAGGAGGTGTATCTGTGCCAAATATTAAATCTGCAAAAAAACGTGTTAAAGTTATCGCTACTAAAACAGCACAAAACAAAATGCTTAACACACAACTTAAAACAGAAATAAAAAAAGCTAACGCTGCTATCGCTACTGGCGACAACAAAGTTGAGGCTGTTCGTGTTGCTGTTAAAAGAATAGATCAAGCTGTTTCAAAAGGTATTCTTCATAAAAATACTGCTGCTAGAAAAAAATCTGCTCTTGTTAAAAGCATGAATGCTTCTGTTTGATGAATATTCTACAAGTTGAGGGTGACCGTTGGTCACCCACTTGTATTTTTAGGAGGTTTTTTTATGAATTTTAAATATGCCATATTCGATTTAGACGGAACTTTGCTCGACTCAACCCATGTTTGGATAAAAGTTGACAAAGTTTTTTTAGCAAAAAGAGGTTTTGAAGTTCCGAGTGACTATGCCGAAAAAATTGCCCACGCATCGCAACAAGAGGCTGCAACATACACAAAAAACCGCTTTAAGCTAAACGAAAAAACCAACGATATAATAAAAGAATGGAATGATATGATTTTTTGGGAATATGCCGAAAATATTTCTCTAAAACCATTTGCAAAAGAATATCTAGAAATTCTGAAAAACAAGGGCGTCAAATTGGCGGTAGCAACTGGTCTGCCACACTCTCTGTTGCTCCCTGCTATAACTCGCCTTGGCATTGCAGAATATTTTTCTGCCGTCTGCTCGGTTGACGATGTAGGCAAAGGAAAAGGAGAGCCAGACTTGTACATACACACATCAAAAATTTTGGGAGCGGACACATCAGAATGTATAGTTTTTGAAGATGTTCTAAGTGCCATAAAAGTTGCCAAAAGCATAGGCATGGCAGTGTGTGGAGTTTGCGACAAACAATCAAAAAATCAAGAAGAAATAAGGCAAATCAGCGATTACTATATAAAATCTTGGAAAGAAATGACATAGCACTTGTGCTATGTCATTCGCTTTTTTTTAAAAGTTTTTTCAAGTTTTTTTCAAAAAGATATTGACTTTTTCCTCTTCTAGGTATAAACTGTATGTAAGCACTTACAATATTGAAAGGTGGTCACGATGAAAACATACATTTTACTAAACAAAAATGATAATGTTATTGTTGCCTTGCAAAGTCTTGACAAGGGAACAGTTATTGAAGAGTTTGGATTAACGCTTGGCGAAGATATCACAATGGGACACAAAATTGCAATAAAAGATATTGCAGAGGGCGAAAATATTGTGAAATACGGATACCCAATTGCCCATGCAACAAAGGATATTAAAAAAGCAAGTTTTGTGCACACTCACAACATAAAAACAAACTTGTCAGACGAAATAACTTATACATACAACAAAAAAGCGATAGATGTTCAAGCGGACAGCGATCGCACATTTATGGGATATAAAAGAAAAAGCGGAAAAGTTGGAATAAGAAACGATGTTCTTATCATTCCAACAGTTGGCTGTGTTAATAACGTAGCCGAGGCTATTGCGAAAAAAAGCGAAAAATATACTAACGAAAATGTTCCAAAAGTTATCGCTTTCACTCACCCTTATGGATGTTCGCAAATGGCAGACGACCAAGAAAACACAAGAAAAATCTTGGCGGACTTGGCAAGTCACCCAAACGCTGGCGGTGTGCTTTTATTAGGACTAGGTTGTGAAAATTGCGGAATTGAAACAATCAAAAAGTATATGGGCGAATGTGATAATATAAAATTTTTGCAAGCTCAAGATGTTGAGGACGAGGTTGAGGCTGGTATTGAATTAGTTAAAGAATTAATTGAAACAGCATCACAAAACAAACGAGAAGCTGTTAGCGTAAGCAAGCTAGTTGTCGGACTAAAATGCGGTGGTTCAGACGGACTTTCTGGAATAACAGCAAACCCAACAGTTGGTGTTTTTTCTGATATGCTTATCAGAAAAGGCGGCACAACAATACTCACAGAAGTTCCAGAAATGTTTGGTGCGGAAACAATTTTGATGGACAGATGTGAGAGCGAAGAGGTTTTTCAAAAAACTGTTGAAATGGTTAATGGCTTTAAGCATTATTTTAAGAGTCAAGACATGGTTATATACGAAAACCCATCTCCAGGCAACAAAAAAGGCGGTATTTCTACACTAGAGGACAAGTCTTTGGGTTGCACACAAAAGTCAGGCGACAGCCCAGTTGTAGACGTTTTGAGCTACGCTGAAAAGGTTAAAAAAAGCGGTCTAAACTTGTTATATGCACCAGGAAATGACTTGGTTGCATCAACTGCCTTGGCAGCTTCGGGAGCACACATTGTTCTGTTCACAACAGGCAGAGGAACACCATTTGCAAGCCCAGTTCCAACCATAAAAATTTCTTCTAACTCGCCACTTGCACAAAAGAAAAACAACTGGATTGACTTTAACTGCGGAGTTATCGTTGACGAGGTTTCTATCGAAAAATCGGCAGAAGATTTATTCGAAAAAGTTGTAGCAGTAGCAGAAGGCGAACTTGTAAAAGCAGAGAAAAACGATTATTACGACATGGCAATATTCAAACAAGGCGTAACACTATAAAGAATGGAGAACAAAAAAATGAATAAATTATCTTATGAAACACTAAAAGACTATGACGGCTACCTTTTGAAAGATGCACCAGAGAGAATTTTGCAATTTGGTGAGGGTAACTTTTTAAGAGCATTTGTTGACTATTTTGTTGACGAAATGAACGAAAAAGCAGATTTTAACGGCAAAGTTGTTCTTTGTCAACCAATCGCAAATGGTCTTACTGATATGATTAACGACCAAGACGGACTATATACTCTATACCTAAGAGGTTTTGAGAATGGCGAAACAGTTAACAAAAAGAAAATTATTTCTAGCGTTAGCCGTTGCATAAATCCTTATGCTGATTTTGCAGAATTTTTAAATATCGCAAAAAATCCTGATTTGCGTTTTATCGCAAGTAACACAACAGAGGCTGGTATCGCTTATGATGCAAGCTGTAATCTTGAGGACGCTCCGCCAAGTTCTTTCCCTGCTAAACTCACAAGATTTATGCTTGAGAGATTTATCAATTTCAATGGTGCAGAGGATAAAGGCTTTATCATTTTATCTTGCGAGCTTATCGACTACAACGGTGACGAACTCAAAAAATGCGTTCTTCAATACGTTGAGCAATGGGAATTATCCGAAGAATTTAAAAATTGGCTTATCAACTGCAACCAATTTTGCTCAACTTTGGTTGACAGAATTGTTACTGGTTATCCAAGAAGTGAAGCTGACAAAATCAACGAAGAAAATGGCTATGTTGATAATCTTATCGACACTGGCGAAGTATTCGGTTTTTGGGTAATCGAGGGCGACCAAAGCATCAAAAAAGAATTTCCTTATGAAAAAGCTAATTTGCCAATTTTGGTAACAGACGACCACAGCCCATACAAACAAAGAAAAGTTAAAATCCTAAACGGAGCTCACACAACAATGGTTCTTGGTGCGTATCTTGCGGGACAAGACATTGTTAGAGATTGTATGAACGACGATGTTATCATGAATTTTATGAAAAAAACTATATACGACGAGATAATTCCAACAATCAAACTAGACAAACAAAATTTGATGGAATTTACTGATTCTGTTATAGATAGATTTAAAAACCCATTTATCGACCACGAGCTATTGGCAATTTCTCTTAACTCAACATCAAAATGGAAAGCTAGAGTTATGCCAAGTTTGTTAGAATATATTGACAAATTCGGCGAATTACCAAAACTTATCACAGCTTCTTTTGCTTTTTATATTGCATTTTTCAGTGGCAAAAAACTAGACGAAAACGGCTTCTTTGGCACAAGAAATGGCAGTGATTATCCAATTAAAGACGACAAAGAAATTTGTGAGTTCTATTTTGAAAACAAAGATTTATCCGCAGAAGAACTAGTTGCAAAAGTTTGTGCAAACAAAGATTTCTGGGGTATGGATTTAAGCGAACTAAAAGGCTTTGAGTCACAAGTTTGCGAATATCTAAACAAAATTAACACAGTTGGTTCTTATCAAGTTATGAAAGAATTAATCTAATAAAAAAACTTTTTTGGGAGGTATTGTAATGGAAAATTTACGCAAATATTTAAAAAAAATTGACGATGTTATAGAACATGGAAAATTTAAGGACAATTGGGAAAGCCTAGCAAATCACCCAGTTCCAACATGGTACAGAAACGCAAAATTTGGCATTTTTGTTCACTGGGGGCCATACTCTGTGCCAGCTTATGGCAGTGAGTGGTACTCTAGAAATATGTACAAAAAAGAGGCACTTAGAAAAGGTCTGAGTATGTATGAGCACCACCTAGAAACTTTTGGTGCACACAAAGATTTTGGCTACAAAGATTTTATTCCAATGTTCACCGCTGATAAATTCGAGCCTGCAAAATGGGCTGATTTGTTCAAAAAATCTGGTGCAAAATTTGTTATGCCTGTTGCAGAACACCACGACGGCTTTCAGATGTATGACAGCGAATTATCCGAGTGGTGTGCTACTAAAATGGGTCCAAAAAAAGATATTTTGGCAATGCTAAAATCAGAAATAGAGAGCCGTGACATGGTTTTCGCCGCCTCTTCTCACAGAGTTGAGCACTATTGGTTTATGTGTGGCATGAGAGATTTTGAGAGTGATATCCCAAACGGTGGCGACATTCCTTATGGCCATATCTATTGGCCATCTATGCCAGAACCATTCGACCAAAAAAAGCACCCAATGGCTCACAGAGATATAGATGTTGAGGTTGACGAGCTTTTTATGGAAGATTGGCTTGCTAGAACTTGTGAAATTGTTGACAAATACCAACCAAAAATTATTTATTTTGACTGGTGGATTCAAGTTGCTCCAATGAAACCATACCTCAAAAAATTTATGGCATATTACTACAACAGGGCAGACGAATGGGGTGCAGAAGTCACAGTTAACTACAAACACGATGCCTTTGCGATGTCAACTGGCGTTAGCGATATCGAGCGTGGACAGCTTGCCGATGTTTCGCCATATTTTTGGCAAAACGACACAGCTGTTGCAAAAAACTCTTGGTGCTACACAGAGGGCAACGACTACAAAACTCCTTATGACATTTTGTGCGACTTGATTGATGTTGTATCAAAAAATGGTTCGCTCATGCTCAACGTAGGGCCAAAGGCAGACGGCACAATTCCAGAAGAAGATACAAAAATTCTAACAGAAATCGGCAAATGGCTAGAGGCAAATGGCGAAGCTATCTACAATAGTTATCCATACAAAATATATGGAGAAGGGCCAACAAAAACAGTTGAAGGTCACCACACCGATATCCTAAGAAAACAATATACAGAAGAAGATTATAGATTTACTTCTAAAAGCGGAAAAATTTATGTTTTCGCAATGAAATGGCCAGAAGACGGAATTTTGAAAATTAAAACACTTGGCAAAAGAATGGGCAAATTTAACGCTATTCTCAAAAAAGTTAGTATTTTAGGCGAAAACAGAGAATGCGACTTTTTCTTGTGTGATAATTATCTTAGCGTTATTGGCGGACAAACAAACAGCGAATATCCAGTTTGTTTGCAACTTGATATTGAGTAAGTGAAAAATCCAAATAATAGCAAAAGGGGCGGTTGTTATCGCTCCTTTTGCTATTGATACAAAAATATATTTGCTAAAGCTATTGCATTTTTGGCAAATTTTACTTATAATAAATTTATGCATTAAAACGAAAATAAAAGGGACGTGAATATCATTAACATTTACGATATAGCTAAAATTGCTGGTGTTTCAATTGCCACTGTTTCTCGTGTTGTTAACAACAATCCGAATGTTAAACAAGAAACGAAAGAAAAAATTCTTGCAATTATAGAAAAAGAGTCGTACACACCAAATGTTTTTGCCAGAGGATTGGGTCTTGGCAGTATAAAATTAATAGGAATTTTATGCCCAGATGTCACAAATATTTATATGGCAAGGGCTCTTTCGATATTAGAAAACAACTTTAAAAAAGAAAATTATCAAACAATTTTAACCTGCACAGGCACAAAGCAAGAGGACAAAGAGAACTCTACAAAACTTTTGGTAGAGAAAAAAATTGACGCTCTTATCTTTATCGGTTCAACTTATGCCGAGGGTGGAGA
>JAWXUN010000242.1:0-2912 GCA_044426425.1 Clostridia bacterium
AGGTTTAACGCCAAATCTGTCCCTAGCTAGATATAGTTCTTCGCCGTCCCAAATTGCAAAGGCAAAAATTCCGTTTAGCTTTTCAGGGCATTTATAGCCATATTCAATATATGCTGTCAACAAAACTTCTGTGTCGCAGTTTGTTTGAAAAACATAGCCTTTTTCCACCAAATCATCTCTTAGTTCCTTTGTGTTATAGAGTTCTCCGTTATACACAATGCTATATTTTTTCTTTCCTTTATACTTAATCATTGGTTGCAAACCGTTTTTGACATCAACAACAGCAAGCCTTGTGTGCCCAAGACTTGCAAAAGTGTCCAGAAATTTTCCGTTTGTATTAGGTCCACGAAATTTTAGTGTATCTATCATTTTTTCGATTATTTCTTCTTTATTTTCACGCTTTTCAAAGTAGTCAATAAAACCAGCAATTCCACACATAATAGCCTCCATATAAAAGAATTTCTCTTTTTATTATATGGAGATTTTTGAAAAATAGAACAAAAACAAGCTTGCCAAAATTGACAAGCTTGCAAAAAATGTTTGGGGATAAGTTTAAATTTTTTCTAGTGAGTTTTTGATGTCAGCAAGGATATCGTCAATATTTTCGATACCTACCGAAAGTCTGATTAAATCAGCACTTACGCCAGCTTCAATCAATTGTTCGTCAGAGAGTTGTCTGTGTGTTGTGCTTGCTGGGTGCAAAACACAAGTTCTTAGGTCAGCAACGTGAGTTACAACGCTTGCAAGCTCAAGTCCGTCCATAAATTTTGTAGCAGCATCTCTGCCACCTTTAATTCCAAAAGAAACAACCCCACAAGTGCCGTTTGGCATATATTTTTGAGCAAGTGCATATTGCTTGTCCGATTTTAGGTTAGGAAAATTTACCCATGCAATTTTTTCGTTGCTATCTAAAAATTCTGCAATTTTTAGGGCATTAGAGCAATGTCTTTCCATTCTTAGTGCAAGAGTTTCAAGACCTAAGTTGAGCAAAAATACATTCATCGGAGCAGGTGTTGCACCCAAATCTCTCATAAGGTGACACCTTGCTTTTGCAATGTAGCCAGCCTTGCCAAAATGCTCTGAATAAACAATGCCATGGTAGCTTTCGTCTGGTGTTGTAAGTGAGTCGAATTTGCCACTTTTTGCCCAGTCAAAGTTACCGCTATCAACAATTGCACCGCCAACTTGAACAGCGTGACCGTCCATGTATTTAGTTGTTGAGTGAATAACGATATCAGCACCCCATTCAAAAGGTCTAAAGTTAATAGGAGTAGGAAAGGTGTTGTCAACTACGAGAGGGATATTGTGAGCGTGGGCAACTGTTGCAAATTTTTCGATATCAGAAATAATTAAAGATGGGTTGCAAACTGATTCCGCAAAGATAAGTTTTGTGTTATCTTTAACTTCTTTTGCCAAATCCTCGTTAGTAATTTCAGAAGAAACAAAGCTAACATCTATGCCCATTTCTTTGATTGTTTTAAAGAAAAGGTTAAATGTGCCACCATAAATTGCACTGCAACTGATTATGTGGTCGCCCGCTTTTGCTATGTTGATAACAGACATAAGTACCGCAGCTTGACCAGAAGAAGTTAGAAGTGCACCAACTCCGCCCTCAAGCTCAGCGATTTTCTTTTCCACTGCATCAGTTGTAGGATTACCAATTCTTGAATAGAAAAATCCAGCAGCTTGCAAGTCAAAAAGGTCGCCCATTTCTTTAGAACTGTCATAAGTATATGTTGTGCTTTGAACTATTGGCAAAACCCTTGGGTCGCCATTTTTTGGCGTATAGCCAGAGTGTATGCATTTTGTATCAAGTTTCATTGATAAACACCTCCAAAAATTGTGTTTTATTTAGTTTTGTAGGTAATGCGTAAAAATGCATTACCTACATATATTTTTATAATGTGAGCGATTATTAATCTCTGTATTCTTCCATCAAATATGCTTCTAGGATATCGCCTTGTTTAATGTCACTGAATTTTTCTAGTGTAATACCGCACTCATAGCCCTCTGCAACATCTTTAACATCATCTTTGAAACGTCTTAGTGATCTAATTTGGTCGTCTGCTACAATTATGCCATCTCTAACAATTCTTGCAAGAGCATTTCTTTGAATTTTACCTTGAGTAACATAAGAGCCCAAAACCATACCAACATTTGTGATTTTATAAACTTCACGGCACTCAGCTTTTCCAAGCATGATTTCTCTAAATTTAGGAGCAAGCATACCTTTCATCGCTGTTTCAATTTCTTCAATGCAATCATAGATAATTCTATACATTCTCATATCAACGCCGTCACGTTTTGCAGTTTCTTCTGCTAGTGGGTCAGGACGAACATTAAATCCAACGATAATAGCATTAGATGCACTCGCAAGCATAACGTCGCTCTCGCTAACAGCACCAACAGCACCATGGATAACATTAACTCTAACTTCTTCGTTTGTAAGTTTTGAGAGAGATTGTCTAACAGCCTCAACAGAACCTTGAACGTCTGCTTTAACGATAACTTTAAGCTCTTTCATCTCGCCGTCTTTCATTTGGTCGAATAGGTTATCAAGAGTAACTTTTGTTTGAGCATTGAACAAGTCTTCTTTTTCTTTTGTACTTCTTTGTTCAACAAGTTCCCTAGCAAGTCTTTCGTCAGAAACAGCATTAAAGATATCTCCGCCTGTTGGAACTTCGCCAAGACCTGTGATTTCAACAGGAACTGATGGACCAGCAGACTCAACTTTTTCGCCTTTGTCATTCATCATTGCACGAACTCTACCAACAGTTGTTCCAGCAACAATGATATCACCGATACTAAGTGTACCGTTTTGAACAAGAACAGTTGCAATTGGACCTCTACCTTTGTCAAGTCTAGCCTCAATAACTGTGCCTTTTGCAGCTCTGTCTGGGTTTGCCATAAGT
>JAWXUN010000243.1:0-2894 GCA_044426425.1 Clostridia bacterium
AAAAAACTAGCCAATCTAGTCTTTCTCCAACAGACACTGAACTTGCGACTGGTGCGAACTGGTCACTTGTTAACACTGGTGAAACAACAGAGACAGACAGAACTTATATCAACCACAAGGCTATTCCAATTTGCAGAATTATTTCTAAAGGATAAGGTGATTAACATGGAAGAGGTAATTGAACTTGCGATAGAAAAGCTTGAGTCTTTTGGCTTTGAACTTGAAGAAGGAGAAAGCTTGGATTTTTATTATAGCGAGGCAGTTTATAAACTGAAAAACCTCTTGAGCCTAGACGACTTGCCTGAAAATACAATGAACCTGCTATCAGAAATGGTAGCAGGTATTTTTTTAGAAACAAAACTTGTTTCTAGCGGTGAAGCTTCAGGGAATGTTTCGTCTATAAAAGAGGGAGATATCAGCGTATCTTATGAAGGTGGCTTGTCTGTTAGTGAACAGGCAAAGATGTTTGCGAACCCAAGCGAGTATAAACTCTCGCCTTTTAGGAGGATTGTATGGTGACAGCGATTAAAAGACTGTGGAAATCTGTGTGCTCTGTTTCTCAGTTAATGGCAGAAGAAAACAATGACACTGGAAGAATGGAGCAAACAGAAGAGATTTTGTTTGAAGATGTGCCATGCTTGCTTGTTTATACGAGTGACGCTGCGAGTGAGGATAGCATTTCTAAATTAAACAGCGAGGCAGAACTATTTGTTGATGCAAATTTGCAGATACCTGAGGGGGCAAAGATAACAGTGACACAAAATGGCTACAAGGCTGACTATGCCTTTGCTGGTGTGCCGAGGGTATATAGCACACACAGAGAAATTCCTGTTGTGCTTTTTAGGAGGTGGACATAATGCTTAGGGAAATTATTGATGCGATTAGCAGAGCACTGAAAGATAATTTTAAGGACAAAAAGGTTTGGGAATATCCAGTTGACAAGGGATATACTGATGGCGATTTTGTTTTGAAACTAGAGAAAACGGCAACTGCACCGAAGCCCTCGGGCTATATTTTTCACACTTTGACATTTATCCTTGAATGTAGATATTTGCGAAACGGTGGTTTTTATGATTTGTTAATTCCGCTTGAAACCGCTATTGATGTTATTGAACTAGAAAGTGGCATAATGCTAAGGGCGAATATTATTGAAAACAAAATTGATGATGATAAACTAACTTTTGAGTTTTCGTATTCTTTTTATAGCATGAGTGGACAAGATAATTCGGAAGATATGATGGAGGGTTTGGAAATTGAGTAAATACAAAAAAGACGAAATTATTAACTCAGAGAGCTTTAGGCATGACAAAGACTTGCTGAAAGCACTTATCAAAAAAGATGAGATGCTGAGCAAAGAAGAAATTGAAATTAAACTAAAAAACTATAAAGAGAGGAAGATATAAATGGCATTAGGTGGAGGAAACTGGACTTCTGACAACAAGATTTTACCAGGTACTTATGTGAATTTTACGAACCCAAGTTTGGCGACGTCGGCACTTTCTACAAGAGGGGTTGTGGCTGTTCCGCTTGTTTTGAACTGGGGAGCAGAGGGCGAAATGATTGAGCTTGAGAGTCAGACAATTGACGGAAACTCGCAAAAACTTTTGGGCTATAGTTATTATGACGACGAGATGCTTGCTGTGAGAGAGCTTTTTAAAAATGCTACGACAGTTTATGCATATCGACTTGGCTCTGAGGCTGTTAAGGCGACGAGTATTTATGGCACGGCAAAATATGCAGGAACAAGGGGAAATAGCCTGAAAATTCTTATTAAAGAGAGTATTGACAGAGAAGATTATTACAGTGTTAAAACATATCTTGACACTAGTTTGGTTGATAGTCAAGAGGTTACGGCTTGTTCGGAACTTGAGGACAATGATTACATTGTTTTTGTAAAAACTGCTACTATTGCAGAAACTTCTGGCGTTTTGCTTTCTGGTGGAACAGACGGTGAGGACATCACTGGAACTGACTACGCAAACTTTTTGACAGAGGCGGAAAAATATAGCTTTGATATTCTTTGTTGTCCGACTGACGACAGCGACACCATTGAATATTTCGTTGCCTATACTCAGCGAATGAATGAAGAAACTGGGGCGAATTTTCAGCTTGTTTGTTATAGACCAGACGAGTCTGACGATGAAAATGTTATTGCACTAGAAAACAAAAATTTGTCTGACGATTTGGGTGTTTATGGACTTGTCTATTGGCTTTCTGGTGCACAGGCTGGTTGCAGTGTTGGGCAAAGTTTGACTGGAAAAGAGTATGACGGCGAGCTGTCAGTGGATGTGGGATATAGCCAAAGTGAGCTAAAAGATGGGCTTGGCTTAGGCGAGTTTTTGTTCCACAGTGTGAATGGCAGAACGAGGGTTCTGCGAGATATCAACAGTTTTGTAAGTTTTGACAGCACAAAAAGTTCTGACTTTTCTTCTAACCAAACTGTTAGAGTCTGCTTTTCTGTTGCAAATTCTATTGCTACTCTTTTTAACGAGAGTTATCTAGGTCTTGTGGCGAATGACCAATCTGGTAGAATTGCACTTTGGAATGATATCTGCAAGCTTTTGGAAGAACTGCAAAACAGCAGGGCGATAACAGATTTTAGTACACAAAATGTTGTTATTAGCCAAGGTGACGAAAAAACAAATGTTATTTGTACGATAAAAGAGCTTGTTGTTGCTGGAACAATGGAAGCTTTGTACATGAACGTTGTGATTATGTAAGGAGGAGATTTGAATGAGCGATGCAACAATTATGAAAGCACTGGACACTGTTTCTGGTGCTATGGCAACAGCCTATGTGACTATTGAGTCTGTGAGATATAACCTGATGCAACTCTATTATTTTGAGGCGAAAATGGAAAAAATGTTAATTAGAGGTGTAACAAAAGACGAGGA
>JAWXUN010000014.1:0-15963 GCA_044426425.1 Clostridia bacterium
ACTAGAGGTTATGCCTGAAATTGACGAGGATTTAAGTGTAGAAATTGCTCCTGATGATATAAGAATGGAAGTTTATCGTGCGAGTGGTGCGGGTGGACAAAAGGTTAACAAAACATCATCAGCTGTTCGTCTTATCCATATCCCAACTGGAATAGTCGCAGCTTGCCAAGTTGAGCGTAGCCAATTCCAAAACCGTGATGTCGCTATGAAAATGCTTGTTTCAAAATTGGTAGAAATCAAAGAAAGAGAACATCTTGATAAAATCACAGACATCAAAGGCGACCAAAAAGAAATAACTTGGGGCAGTCAAATTCGTTCTTATGTTTTCATGCCTTACACAATGGCAAAAGACCACAGAACTGGCCACGAAATGGGAAATATCAATGCTGTTATGGATGGCGATATTGACGGATTTATCACAGCGTATCTAAGAGATGCAAGCCAGGGAACTCTTGGAAATCACGAATAAAAACAAGAAAGGTATTGGAAATAAGTATGATATATAATATTCGCAGCATGAAAAGGGAAGATGCTACAGTTTTACATCATGCTTTTTCTCGTCAAGGCATAAATAAATCGCTTGACCTTCTTCTTTCTTACTATTCAGAGCAACACAGGGGCGACCGAAAAGTTTTGATAGCTGAATATGAAAACGAAATTCTTGGATATCTAACTATCCTAAGAACCTCAAAAATTGGACCTTATAAAGAAAAAATGATTCCGGAAATTGACGATTTAAATGTACTCACTGCGTATCAGCATTGCGGTTTAGCATCTTATCTAATTGATAAAGCTGAAAAAGTTGCTGTTAAATATTGTGATTATTTATCTGTTGCAATTTCACCGCTAGACACACACGGCATTGCTCAAACAATGTTTGCAAACAGAAATTATAAATTTTTGGCAACAGGACTTTGGGACGATGACAAAAAAATAGAACTAAATGATATAGTTCATCAGAATATCAAAATATATATGATTAAATCACTTGATAAAAGTATTAGATAATCAGTGCCTACTGAATAAGGCAGTCGCTGTATTATGTAAAGATATCACTCTCGTTTTATTCTGAGAGTGATATTTTAGCGTGAATATTTTTATTTTAACTTGCAAGTTTTGACAAAAAGTGATAATATAATAATCAGATAAACTTTAGAAATAAAATTGAGGAGATAACTTTAATGTCAATTATTAAGGATTTCACAAATGATTTAAAAAAAGAATTTGGCGGATATAATGCCAAAACTTTTAGTAGTGATTTAATGGCTGGTCTAACAGTAACAGCCGTAGCACTCCCGCTTGCCCTAGCTTTTGGTGTTAGCAGTGGTGCAGACGCTGGCTCAGGTCTAATCACAGCAATTATTGCTGGTATTTTAATGAGTGTGTTTGCTGGTGGATTCTACCAAATTTCTGGACCAACTGGTGCAATGGCTGCGATACTTTTATCGCTAGTGGCACAACACGGAATGCAAGGTGTTTTTATTGCAGGTGTCTTGGCTGGTATTATGTTAGTTTTAGCAGGAATTTTTCATTTAGGAAAACTAACAGCTTTTATTCCAATGCCTGTTGTAACAGGTTTTACCTCTGGCATTGCAGTTATCATAGCTTTGGGACAAGTCGATAATTTGTTTGGTGTAAGTTCTTCTGGAGAAACAACTATCGAAAAAATCTTAAGTTATCAAGAGTTTGGATTTTCGCCAAACTACACAACGCTTTTGATTGGCGTTTGTGTTGCTTTGTTCATCATATTCTTTCCAAAAAAAATTGGGGCAATTGTTCCACCAACACTCTTAGCAATTATCTTAAGCACAGCTGTTTCAATGATTTTCAAACTAGATACAGCAACAGTTGGTACTATACCACAAACACTTTTGCCAGAAACAAGATTAATTTTTACAGATATTAATCTATCAGAATTAGGTTCATACATAATTCCAGCCGCAAGTATCGCAATGCTCGCAATGATAGAGAGCTTGCTCTGTGGTGCAAGTGCTGGCAGAATGACAGGTGTAAAACTAAAAAGCGACAGAGAGTTAATTTCTCAAGGTATCGGAAACATTGTTGTTCCGTTCTTTGGCGGAATACCTGCAACAGCTGCAATAGCAAGAACAAGTGTGGCTATAAAATCTGGTGCAAAAACAAGAGTAACAGGCATTATTCACGGAGTTGGTTTGTTAATTTCAATGTTCGTCCTTGCTCCTGTAATGTCAGAAATTCCACTTTCTGCTCTTTCTGGTGTTCTTATGGTAACAGCTTTTAGAATGAACGAATGGCCAGTTATCAAAAGATTTTTCAAAGGAAAATTTAAAGGTGCAATTGCAAAATTTCTTGTCACAATGTTCGCAACTATCATTTTCGATTTAACAGTTGCTATAGTTGCTGGTGTAGCTTTGGCTTTGTTTATCCTTGTTTCAAAACTTTCTAAGCTAGAAATCAGCTATGATAATGTTGATATGGAAAGACTAAATCAGCACGACCCAATGCTTGCCAAAAGATATAGCAACACAATCGTAGCATATATCACAGGTGCAATGATTTTTTCTAACACAGATTTAATAGAAGAAATTCCGAGTGAAATAGAAGGCACAACAGACACAATTCTTTTCTCAATGCGTGGTGTTTCCGAACTTGATATTTCAAGCGGACAAACTATGTATGATATAATAAAAGAGTTACAAAAAAAAGGTGTAGACGTTATGTTCTGCGGTGTAACCGACAAGGTTTATAGAATGATGCAAAGAACAAAAATTGTTGATTTAGTAAACAAAGAAAGTTTTTATTGGAGTGCTGTTCGTGCTCTCGGTACAATTCACGAAAGAAATGATGTAAAATAAATTTTAGGCTGTCACTTATTTTTGAAAAGTGACAGCCTTTTTTTAGCTCATATAGCAACTTGATTATTATTAGGTATAAATAAGTGAGCAGAAATTTTGTCAGAAGTTTTAAAAACCACAGCTAATACTTTCGTATTAGCGAGGATTTTTTAGAGCTTTTGGCAGGATTTATGCCACTTAGTTAAGGGCTAATAATATTCATCTTGCTATATATATATCCAATAAATTCCGATTGAATTAAAAACCAAACCGAGTAACAAAAGAACTTCAAAGATGATTTTGTCATAATCTTTTTTTATATTATTTTTTAAAAGCAAACAAGTTCCAAAATAAACCAAAGGTAAAGTGTCCGCTATATATCTGTTTCCAAAATGAAAGCCACCCATCGTTTTGTGACAAAGAAAAAACAAAGTATGCACACAAGTAGTAATTAAAATTAAAAAAATTAATTTGTCAATTTGTATTTTATCAAAGATTTTTTTGAATATTAAATACGCAAAAAAAATCAAAATTGGAAAAGATATAAAAATATTCATTCCATTAAAAATTGGTATGTCAAACTTAAAATTTTCTATTATACCTGGCAACCTAAAAAGATTGCCGAAATTTTCAAAAATATAGTATATACTGAATTGTCCGTTTTCAGAATTCGTAAACTCTGGCAAATAATTATGCCCGAACTCAAAAGGACTGCCAAATCTCAAATAATTTAATCCCATGTACAAACAAGAAAGTATAATAGTTGGAATAAAAACATAAAACTTTTCAAAAAATAACTTTTTTGTTTTACCTAAAAAGTTATTTTCAGGAGAATTTTTGTAAAAATAATATAGAATAAATGGTAAAATTACAATCTGAAATGGTCTGCAACCAAAGGCACAACAAAGAAAAAATATCGTTTTTCCCTTACGCTTGTTTATCATATAATACAAACTCATAAGTGTAAATGTAAATGAACAATTTTGAGCAAAAAACCAAACGCCACTGTCTATTGTTATTTGCAAAACCGCACTTGCACTATATAACAAAACTGGCAAAAAAACAACAAAATATTTAGAGAGATTTTGTGAGATTGCAATGCGAGAAGCATATATAACACCAACTATCATGACTAAAACTGTCAGTAAATAATCAGGTGTATCAAGCCCCATAAAAAAAGCAAACGGTAGCATTATAAATGACGGAAAAGGCGGAAAGCTTACATAATATTTTCCATTATATATCGCAAGTTCAAGCCAAGTTACATCCTCACCCAAATCAAGTCGCCCCTCTAACCATGCAAGTGCCTGACGAGTAAAAGAATTGTAATCGTTATGTAAAAATAAATTATCAGAAAACCCTATTATAATAAATTGTATTGAAACAGTAATAAAAATAGCTGTTCCAATTAACAGCACCTTATTATTTTTTGTCATAAATCACATATTTCCTATCTACATTAATGTAATAATAATATCACAAAAAAATATATAAAGCAATAATTTTTCCTAAAATATAAAAAAGTACTATTAGTAGATTGATTTATTAAAAAATAAGTGGTATAATTTAATAAATATTTACTGAATTTATTTTAATTAAAAATATTTTTTAGGGAGAAGTTATGATGAATACAAAAATTTGGATTGATACCGCTAGTTTTCAAGATTTTGGAACTTGGAAATTAGACACACAGTTTACGCACATAATGGGTTCGGCTTATCTTTTGGCTTGCCACTCACCAGGAACTCCAGTTGAAGATGCTACAACAAAGTTTGACGTGCCTGAGCAAAAGCATTACAGAGTTTGGGTGAGAGCGAGAAACTGGTACTATTCACATTCACCAGGTAAATTTGAAATTAGTATTGACGATAAAACATCTGGTACTATCTTAGGTGAACTGATGTCTAATGACTGGGTTTGGCAAATCGCAGGCGATTTTGAACTTTCTAAGGGTACTCACACACTAAAATTACACGACTTAACTGGTTATTTTGGACGTTGCTCTTCAATCGTTATCACAGATGATATGGAGTATATCCCTGCTAGACCAGTTGACGAGTTTGAAAAAGACAGAGCTGAAACTCTTGGAATTTCACTCGAGCCAACTGATGAGGGTGAATATGATTTGTTGGTTGCTGGTGCAGGTCCTGGTGGAATTCCAGCTGCGATTATGGCAGCAAGAATGGGCTCAAAAGTTCTCTTAATTAGTAATCGTCCTGTTCTTGGCGGTAACGCTAGTGTTGAGGGCGGAGTTAACTTTGACGGTGCGAGTGCAAGACACTATAATGCAAAAAATGGCGGAATTGTTGAAGAAATTCTTAGAATAAAATACTATAATTCATGCAGAGCAGGCGAAGCTGTAACGATTTTATGTGAGCAAGAAAAAAATATTACAATTGTATATAATCAACATGTTGTTGCTGTTGAAACAGAAAATTCTGTCATTAAATCCGCAACTACAAGAGATACTCTAAAAGGAACAAGACATAAATATAAAGCAAAAATATTTGTTGATGCAACTGGTGATAGCTGGCTTGGATATTTTGCTGGAGCGAAATACAGAATAGGTAGAGAAGCAAACTGGCAATATGGCGAGGAGTTTGCTCCACAAAATGCTGATTTACTCACAATGAGCGGAACTGTTATGGGAATAGAATTTACAGACAGCGGTTCACCAGCACCGTTTACAAGGCCAGAATGGGCAACTAAGCTCAAAGAGGGCGAGGGAATAGGCAGAAATATAGAAAAAGTTGGTGCTGCGTGGTGGGGTGAAGCTCCAAACGTGCTAGACGATTTATATGATGGTGAAATTGCAAGAGATGAGATTTTCAGAGTTTATGTTTCGTATTTTGATTATCTAAAAAATTCTTGGCAACACAAAGAAAGAACAGTCAACCATGTTTTTGCGTTTATGAACCATATTAACAAAAAACGTGAGTCAAGACGTTTAATCGGCGACTACACACTTACACAAAACGATTGCATGGAAGGCAAAGATTTCAAAGATACAGTTGCTCATGCAGGTTGGCCAATTGACTTGCACCACCCAGAGGGAATTTATTCAGGAGAAGAAGGTCCTTTCTTCTCAAATACACACGTTCCACTTGTGAAAATTCCGTTCCGTTGTTTATATTCAAAAAACATAGAGAACCTTATGATGGTTGGTAGAAACACAAGTGTAACTCACGTTGCACTCGGCACAGCAAGACTCCAAGGAACAATTGGAAGTTTGGCACAAGCTGTCGGAATAGCTGCGAATATGTGCGTAAATCAAAATATAAATCCAAAAGAGGTAGGGGAGAAGCACATAGCCGAACTCCAAGAATTACTTTTAAAATGGGACGGATACATTCCAAATATGCAAAGTACAGATGAAAAAGACCTAGCAAGAAATTGCAAAGTTACGGCATCCTCAGAGTCAAAAACAGAGAGATATACAGGACTTATGGGAAAATATGGCGATGTTTTGCCTATGGATAGACAACGTGCAAGTTTTCTAGCTCGTGAAGTTAGCCCACTTATTCCGTCAATTTGGCTATTGCTCACAAATGAAACAGACAAAGAAATTCCGCTAACACTGCACTTTAGAGAGCAAGCAGACCCAGACGGTTACACAACTGAAACAGATATCAAAACTGTCACATCAATAGTTCCAGCGTCTGGCGAACATTGGGTTAAATTCGACTGCGATTTAAATATTGATTTAAGATATTTCTGGATTTATGCTGATAAAACAGAGGGACTTGGTTGGAGAATGATGACATTCCCACCACTTGACTTCACTCGATCGGAGCGTATGAGCGAAGACGAAAGGTTTGAGAATTTCCGTGGTGAAGCACATTGTGTTATTATGCATGAACCTGTTGATTTAAAAGCAAACTGTTCAGCCGAAAATGTAATAAACGGATACAGCAGAATTGAAAATGCAGAACATTACGAATGGGTTTCAGACGAAAACGAAACACTCCCACAATGGATATGTCTTGAGCCACAAAAGCCAAGCGAAATGAACAGCGTTCATATCACATTCGACACAGACATGACAAACCCACCAATGGCATATCGTCCAATCAAAATGCCAGAACAACTCGTAAGAGATTATAGTGTAGAAATTTTGGTTGATGGAAATTGGAAGTGTATAGCTAAAGAAAAACACAATATTTTCAGAAAAAAAGTACATAATTTTGAACCAGCAAAAGTAGAAAAAATAAGAATTAATATAATCAAAACAGCAGACGAAAAAACTGCAAGAGTTTTTGAAGTTAGATTATATAACAATTGATAAAAAAATCCTTTCACATCTAAAAAATTGTGAAAGGATTTTTTGTTATTTTTCTAAAAATTCGTTAATATAATAAAGAGCTGTTCCTACGGATTGGGTAAATTGACCTTGAGTGCTTAAGATTAAATCGTCACCACTAATTTTAAATGTTAGTTGTTCGTTTGTTTTTTTTATCAAATATTGCAAATCATTTTCGTTAAAATACCATGCTAAAACTCCGCTTATAATAATTTTTCCGTCTATAACTGTATAAAGCGTTGCAATAGCTTTTGCTAGAATATTCAGATAATCCTCCCAGATACTAAGGCATTTTTTATCTTTTTGTAATAATAAATCAAAAAATCTGCCTATTCCCATCTTAGATTTTGCTTTGAGTGCATCGCCAGAACAAAATGTTTCCAGACAGCCTTTGTTGCCACAATAACATTTTTCGCCGTTTGGGTCAATGCATATATGCTCAATTGTTCCACTTCTCATCTTATTTCCATTTTGAATAATTCCGTTAGAAATAATCGCTCCGCCCAAATTTTTGTTAAGCAAAATTACAACAGCGTTTTCAATATCTTTATTTTTCCAAAGTTCCAAAGCTGCCGCAGCCTTTGAGTCGTGCTCCATTCTACAAGGATAATCAATGTATTCTTCAAAAAAAGCTAATTTTAGATGTTCGTTAGAAAGAATATCGCCATAGCTAACCTCTGAACCGTCTTTAGAAATAATACCTTGCATAGCAATTGAAACACCCAAAATATGTTCAAACGCATTTTCTTTTATAAATAAATTGATATTATCACCAATTAATTTATAATAAGTTTTTTCCATACTAAATGGAATAGATATAATTTTGGAATTAATAATTTCTCCGTATAAATTGACCGCAACTATGTCAATACTTTCTTTTAAAATAGCAACACCAACAGATATATGTGCGTTTTTTACTATTTGAACAGCATCAGCCTTTCTGCCACCAGTAGACTCGAAGAAACCATTTTTTTCTATCAGATTTTCTTTTTCAAGAATTTGCAGATTTTGACTTACCGTAGAAAGTCCCATTTCTAATGCACGAGTTATCTCTAATTTGCAAGTTGTTTTGTTATCATATATATATTTATAGACTTTGTTTTTATTGATTTTTTTTACTTTCATCGTATTCATAGCTTTATCATTCATATATAACCCACCTATTTTGCTTTATTGTGATAAACTAATTTTAGCACATTAAAGTTATAATTACAATATCAAGTTAACATTTTATTTATTTTTAACAAAATTTTAATAAAATATTAGTGTGAATTGTCAATAGACTTTTTCAAGATTAAGTATTATAATATACTTAAAGTTAAGACTTAAACGTAAGTATATTATTTTAAAAGGAGAGCATTATGAAAAGTTCAGTATTTTACAGCAAACACAACATGAAAATTGAGGAAAGAGAAATTCCAACACCAAGAGAGCACGAAGTTATCATCAACGTAAAAGTTTGTGGCATATGCGGAACAGATGTGCATATCTACGAGGGCGACCCTGGTTCAGCAGACGTTACAAAACCAACAGTTCTAGGTCACGAGTTTTCTGGAATTATTACAGAAGTTGGCGAAAGCGTTACTAATTTCAAAGTAGGCGACAGAGTTACTGTTGACCCAAATTGGTACTGCGGCAAATGTACACCATGCCGTGACGGAGTTGTGCACTACTGCGAAAATATGCTAAGCTATGGCGTTACTATTGACGGTGGTTTCTCTGAATATTGTGCCGTTAACGAAACAGTAGTATACAAAATTGGCGATAACACAAGTTACGAGCAAGCAGCTATGGTTGAACCACTCGGTTGTTGTTTGCATGGCATTGATATGTGCGAGATTAAAGCTGGCGACAAAGTTGTTGTTATCGGTGGCGGTATGATTGGTTTGCTTATGATGCAACTTGCAAAGCTTGAGGGTGCATCAAAAGTTGCACTTTTAGAACCTGTTGAGAGCAAAAGAAAAGTTGCACTAGAAATGGGTGCGGATATCTGTATCGACCCAATTTCTCAAGATGCAAAAGAAGAACTAAAAAAAGCTGGATTTAACAGAGTCAACGTAGTAATAGAATGTGTTGGCAGAACAAACACTATCAAACAAGCAATGGAGATAGCTGGCTACAAATCAATCGTTATGATGTTTGGTCTTACAAAACCAGACGAAACAATTGATGTTAAACCTTTTGAACTATTCAAAAAAGAAATCGTTTTAAAAGCATCTTTCATCAACCCATGCACACATCAAAGAGCACTAGACTTGATTGACGGAAACAGAGTTGACGTTATCTCAATGATTTATGAAGTAGCAGGACTTTCGGAATTAGAAAATATTCTAAGTGACGCAAAACTTCGTGCAAACGGAAAATATCTAATCGACCCAGCAAAATAATTTATACACCTAATGGGGAATAAAGGAGTGCATTATGAATAATTTTGTAGCAGAGCAAAATCAGTTGATTATTGCTGCAATATGTGGTATTATTTTGTTATTACTTTTGATAATAAAATTTAAAATACACCCATTTTTATCATTGCTAGTTTCATCGCTAGTAATTGGTCTTGGTTCTGGTATGTCTGCCGAACTTCTTGCTGAAACAGTCGAAAGTGGAGCAGGAAAAACCTTGCAAGGAATTGTCCTATTAATCGGACTTGGTTCAATGTTTGGCGGAATTTTAGAAGTTTCGGGCGGTGCAAAATGTGTCGCCCAAACTCTCATCAATAAATTTGGTGAGAAAAAAGCTGGTATCGCCCTTGGTGTTACAGGACTAGTTGTTGGAACTACTGTGTATTTTGAGGCTGGCGTGATGATTTTAATCCCTCTTGCATTTAGTCTATCAAGACGCACAAAAAAATCTACACTAATTTATGCAATTCCACTATTAGCTGGACTTGCCTCTGCGTTTGCCTTTGTCCCACCATCTGCGGGTTCTGTTTTGGTTTCAAACCTACTCGGAGTAGACTTGGGACTTATGATAATCGTTGGTGTGCCAACTGGAATTATCTCGCTTGTTTTTGCTGGAATTTTATACTCAAAATTTATCGGCAACAAGATTATAGCAGAAGCACCAGAGATTGAATTAGAAACAGACGAAAATGTAAAACTACCAAGTTTCAAACTCGTTATCACTGTTATTTTAATTCCATTAGCACTGATTTTACTAAGCACAATCACGAATTATACAAGTGTTTTAGATGCCGTTAAACCTGCTATATTGGTTCTTGGCACACCATTTGTTGCCTTGATTGTAACAGTTTTAGTTGCAATGTTTGCACTTGGAAAAAGCCAAGGATATTCGCTAGATAAAACAAAAAGCATCTTAGAGTCATCACTAAAGCCAACCGCAAGCATACTACTTGATATTACTGGTGGTGGAATTATCAGCGAGATTTTACAAGTTAGCGGAATGGGAACTATCGTAAGTGATTTTGTTAAAGAAGCTGGCTTTCCACTTATTATTTGTGCATTTTTAATTGCTGCACTCATAAGAATTTGTGTTGGTGCTGCGGTTGTTTCAATGACAATGACCGCTGGCATAATGATGGCAATGCCTGAAATAGCTACTCTTTCACCGCTATATTTAGCAGCGATGGTTATTGCTATAAACGCTGGTGCAACTGCATTTAGCCATGTTAACGATTCAGGTTTTTGGATGGTATCCTCACTACTTAAGATAAACGAAAAAGACACACTAAAATCATGGACTATGATGGAAACAATCATTGGTATTACAGGTCTAGCAATAGCACTAATCATTTGTACATTCGCTTAAAGGAGAGAAATTTAATGAAAAAATATGATATTACTGCTTTTGGAGAAATCTTAATTGACTTCACATATATAAAAGACAGCGAAGAAAACCAAAAACTATTCGCACAAAACGCTGGCGGTGCTCCTGCAAACGTCTTGGTTTGTGCAACAAAACTTGGCTGTCAAACTGCTTTTTTAGGAAAAGTTGGAAAAGATATGCACGGCGATTTTCTTAGAAAAACATTAGAAAACGAAAATGTCAATGTAAATGGATTAATTTCTGATGAAAATTATTTCACTACACTAGCTTTTGTAGACTTAAATGATAAAGGCGAGCGTTCTTTTTCATTTGCTAGAAAGCACGGTGCTGATACTTTTATGAAAGTAAACGAAATTGACTTAGAAACAATCAAAAACAGCAAAATTTTTCATATCGGTTCATTATCTTTAACTACCGAATTTATTAAAGGAACAACACTATATGCAGTTGTAAAAGCAAAAGAAAGTGGTACTATTCTTAGCTACGACCCAAACTATCGTGCGTCACTTTGGGAGAGCCGTGAAAAAGCCGAAAAAGAAATTAGATTAATTATTCCTTTTGCTGATATCATGAAAATATCTGACGAAGAATGTGAACTTGTCACAGGTAAAAAAGACCCAGAATTAGCAGCAAAATATTTGATTGAACAAGGTGTGCAAATCGTCTGCGTAACTCTTGGTGAAAATGGAGTTCTTGTTGCTAACAAAAAAAACTCAATGCAAGTTAGTGGATTTAAGCCAAAACAAGTGGCAGATACAACAGGTGCTGGTGACTCGTTCTGGGGTGCATTTTTAAGCAAGGTTGTAAAAACTGGAAAAGACCTAGATAAAATTCCTTTTGAAAATCTATGTAACTTTGCAAAATTTGCAAACGCAACTGCAAGCTTATGTGTTGAAAAAACAGGTGCAATAAGAGCAATGCCAAGTCTTGAACAAGTCAATTCAAAAATACTTGATATTTAATAAACAGACAAGCCTAAAGCTTTAACAATTAGCTTTAGGCTTGTTTTTTTAGGCATTAATTTTGTCATCTATTTGTCATTTTGTTATGTTAGAATTATATCATTAAATTATAAGGAGCTAACAAATGGAAATTTTAAGAGTAGAAAACTTATGTAAAAATTATGGTCAAGGAGAAAATCTTGTTCGAGCAGTTGATGATGTTTCTTTCAGCGTTGAAAAAGGCGAATTTGTTGCAATTGTAGGAGCAAGTGGCAGTGGTAAATCTACTTTGTTACACCTTTTGGGTGGAGTTGACGAGCCGACTTCTGGAAAAATTTATATTGACGGAGTTGATATTTATAACTTAAATCGGGATAAACGTGCTATTTTTAGACGTAGGCAAATTGGTATTATTTATCAGTTTTATAATCTTGTTCCAATTTTAAATGCCGAAGAAAATATTGTTTTGCCTATATCACTAGACAGAGCAAAGATTAATAAAGAGAGATTTTCTGAACTTGTTAAAATATTAGATCTCTCAAATAGATTAAAACACTTGCCTAACGAACTTTCAGGTGGACAGCAACAAAGAGTGTCTATTGGCAGAGCGGTTATAAATAATCCTGCTATTGTTCTAGCAGATGAGCCAACAGGAAATCTTGACAGAACTGCGAGTACAGAAATTATTTCTCTTTTAAGACTCTCTAACAGAAAGTACAAACAGACTGTAATTATCATCACTCATGATTTAGAAATCGCAAGCAATGCCGACAGAATTATTACAATTGATGATGGAAAAATCATTAAGGACGAGGGTGCTTATGAACGTGCTTAGTAATTTAACGATTAAAAACCTAAAACTCAACAAGGCAAGAACGATTGTAACCATAATTGGAATTATTCTTTCCACCGCTCTTTTAGTAGCCTTGAGTGGTCTAGTAAGTAGCTTTTTGCATACTATGGAAGTTTTTGAAATTGAGTCGAATGGACCGCAACACGTTGTGTTTTTAAATGTTCCAAAAGACGAACTTTCTGCAATTGAACTTCACAAAGAAACAGAGAGTTATTACCTATATGAAGTGATTGGATATTTTGAGTATGAAGAAAATTCTGATGTAGAAAATGCAATTATAGCAATGGACGAAAATGCTCTAATGGTAAACGAAAACAAGTTAAGTGAGGGTAGATTACCAGAAAATAGCGGGGAAATATTGCTATCTGATGATTATGTTTATGACGAAGTTAAAATTGGCGATACTTTCACATTGCCTAGCGGAGAAGCTTATGAAGTTGTTGGAAAAATTAGAGGAACAAAGGCTGTAAATTTTTCTAATCCTATAATTTTATACATGGACGAAGTTCAAAAAAGTGCACATATCGCTGTGACATATACACATCCAATGGACTACGAAAAAATCACAGAAAGTATAGTTGGAGAAGCTGTTAAATATAACTATTCGTACAACGAGGAACTTCTGCGTTATCAAACTGGCAAAATGTCCGAAAGCACTTCGCTGGTTATATATTCAATGGGTTTTATAGTTGCTTTTATCATTATGCTTACATCGGTTTTTTGTATAAGAAATAGTTTTGCAATTTCTATAACAGAGAAAATTCGTCAATACGGAATGCTTGCAAGCGTTGGAGCTACACCGAAACAAATTCGTAAAAATGTTCTTTTTGAGGCTTTAATTTTAGGATTGATAGCTATTCCAATAGGTGTTTTGAGCGGACTTTTGGCTGTTGTTCTGCTTATCCAAACAGCGAATAATTTGTTATATGCATCATTGACTACTGATAGCTATATAAGCCTCTATATAAGCCCAAGTTTTGTTTTGATAGCAATTTTTTTATCAAGTATCACAATTTATTTATCATCTATTAGTTCCGCAAAACGTGCAAGTAAAATTTCTGAAATAGAGGCTATTTATAGCACACAGGATATCAGAATAAAATCAAAATCGCTTAAAACACCAAAATTTATCAGCAATATTTTTGGTATTGGTGGAACTTTTGCACACAAAAATATAAAGAGGAATAAGAAAAAATTTCGAACAACAACTATTTCTTTAATTGTAAGTATAGCAACTTTTATTGCTCTCAGCTCTTTCGTGGATTTAGGTTTTCAGATGTCAAAAATTCAGTTTTCTGAATTGAATTTTACATTGCAAATAGCCGGAGAAGACCTAGAAAAAATATATGATGAAGTACAACAATTAGAGGGTATAACTGAAAAGACTTATAGAATTTCATACCCAATGTTTTATCGTTTAAATGAAGATTACGGTTATTTGAGCATGGATTTTTACACTTTAGACGATGAATATTACGAAAAATATTTAGCAGAAAACAATATAGAATACGAAGAAAATAAGTTTGTTTTGCTTGATAAAACATATTATGAAACAGAAGAAAATAGGCTTAAAATAATTAATTTAGTTGAAAGCGACAGTGAGCTTACAGTTTTTAACACTAATATTGGAGAAGAGGACAGCGTAACGCTTGATTTTGTAAGACCAGACTTTTATCCAATGGGTTTAGAAGAGATAAATTATTTAGGCATAATTATGTCAAGTTCACAGTTTGAAAAATATGCAGTGAACGATGAGATAATTAACTATGAATATATTTTTATAGATAGTGAAAATTCAAATGAGATTGAAAAAGCACTATACAAATACGCAGAAGAAAATGATTTTGATATTGATATTGCAAATGTAGAGGACTACCAAAATGCACAAGATAGTACACTCTTATTAGTTGGAATATTTCTTTATGGATTTATAACTGTGATAATTTTAGTTGGACTCACAAATATTTTCAACTCACTATCTACAAACATGAACCTAAGAAGAAAAGAATTTGCAACACTTATATCTATTGGAATGACAAAGAAAGAATTTTCTAATATGATAAACTTTGAATGTATTACTTATGTTTTAAAATCACTTTTGTTGGGTATTCCAATTGGTGTTTTAGGCTCTTTCGCCTTATATAATGCGAGCAGTTATGGGACTTTAGAATACGTTTTCAATTTTCCAATTAAACAAATTGTCATTGCATCAGTGCTTGTGTTTTTTATAGTTTATGCTATAATGAAATCAAGTCTTAGCAAAATAACAAAGCAAAATATAATTGAAACAATTAGAAATGAGAATATATGAAAAAAATATTGCTTGTCGAGGATGACAAGAACATCGTTTTAGGTCTGGAGTTTTTACTGAAAATTGAATATGATTTGACAATTGCTTTTTCTAAAAAAGAGGGAATGGAGAAGCTTTCTTCTAATTTTGATTTAATCATTTTAGACATAATGCTTGGCGATGGAAATGGTTTTGATATTGCAAAAACTGTTTCAAAAACGCCGATTTTATTCTTGACAGCTAGAGATGATGACGAGAGCATCGTGAATGGACTTAGCCTTGGCGAGGACTATATAACTAAGCCTTTTAGAAACAGAGAACTTCTGGCAAGGATTAAAAAAATCCTTGCCAGGCATGATAAAAGCGAAATTTTCATAGGTGACTTGAGCCTTGATATAAAGAAAAAAGAGATTAAGTTCAAGGGTAAAATCGTTCTACTTACTAGTCTTGAATATAAAATTTTGGAACTTTTAGTTATTAACAAAAACCATGTTATCACAAGGGACAGATTTTTAGAAATGATTTGGGATTGCAACGAAAACTATGTTAACGATAACACTTTAACTGTTAATATCAAACGTATTCGGGCAAAACTTTCTGCAAATTACATTAAAACAGTGAAAGGTTTTGGTTACATGGTGGACGAAAATGAGCTTTAAGATTATACTAAAAATTGGCACAGTTGCTTGTATTTTAGCCTCTGTGGCAAGCTTTTTTTTCACGAATATAAACTATAAAAACTATATCAATGAAAATAACAAGGCTATTTTAAGTGTAGTATCTTTGTTTTTAGATAATTCTGAAATAACAAAAGATGAAATTATCCAAAATATAGAGAATACTGAGAATATAAATCTCGATATTTTGAAAGAATATGGATATGATTTAGATACAATTTTTTTTCTTAATTCGAACGAGAATAACTTAAATCAAAATATTTTAATTAATTTGTTGGTGGCAAATTTTTTTGTTGTTTTTTC
>JAWXUN010000244.1:0-2869 GCA_044426425.1 Clostridia bacterium
AAAATGTATAACAACTATGTTTTTCTAAATAAAATATTGTTAAACCCACGGTTGGAGCAAGCCCAACCCTACATTCAAAAAATCCGTAAGGATTTCACAGTCATTGTCAATTATCAATTAATAATTCCTTAAGTTACCGACTATGGGGACGCACACTATCCTTTATACGATGAGGGCATATTAAATTGGGGTTATTTTCTAAACTTTTTGGCTTTAGCTTTGCCTTTTCTCTTGCCTTTTTGATTATACACTAAAAAACTTTTAATGTCAATTGGATTTTGATTAAAAATTCACCTAAAATTCAGTTGACAAGTTTGGCGTTTTATTTTATCATAGACTTATACTTAACAGAAAGGTTGATTGATTTTGAAGAGATTGTTTTTACTTTTGTTAGTCCCTTTGGGCTATGTTTTAACTTTGATATCTAGTAGTTTTCCTGATTTTACCGAGAGTTTTATCTCGCTTGGGTTTTACAAAATTTATTCGCAAGTGATTAGTTTTATTTTCGGTTTATTCCCTTTTTCGGTCGCTGAATTTAGCTTGGTTTTTGGAGTTTTGGCGATTGTTGGCTTGCTGATTTATAGTGCGTATAAATCTATTCGATATAAGCAAGCAAAGTCGATTTTAAGCTATGTTAAAAACCTTGCGGTCACGGCATCTGTCGTATACTTTGTGTTTGTTATTTCTTGTGGGCTTAATTATAACCGCTATAATTTTGAATATTATTATGGCACAGAAAAAGAAACATATACTGCTGAACAGCTTGCGGAACTTTGCGTTTATCTTGTTACAACTGGCGGAGAAATTGGCGAAACGCTGACAGAAGAGGACTATAACTTTTCTGCTTATGAACTTTCTGACATGAGTTTTGAGTCTTTTTCTAGTTTCAAAGAACAATACTCTGTTTTTGATGCAACGTATAGCAAACCTAAACCTATTATTCTTTCTGCTTTGATGTCTAACACAGAAATCACTGGTTTTTTCTATCCATTTACTATTGAGGCGAATGTGAATGTTGACATTCCAAGCTATCAAATTCCTTTTACCATGATGCACGAAGAGGCTCATCAATACGGCTTTATGCGTGAGGACGAGGCGAACTTTATATCGTGGCTTGCTGGCAAAAACTCTGACTATAACTTTGTGCGTTACAGCGTTTATATGCAAGCATCGGTCTACGCCATGAATTCACTCTATGAGGTAGACCAAGATGCATTTAACGAAATTTATTCACTTTATACTGACAAGCAAATGGCTGACAAAATTGAAAGTTCTGAATATTGGGAGCAATTTCGTGACACTGTTGTTTCAGACACATTCAACCAAATTAACGATAATTATCTAAAGGCGAATGGTCAAGAAGACGGCGTGATAAGCTACAGCAAAGTGACAGAACTTTTGCTTATGGATTATTTCACTGAGTGAACATCAAGTTGTGGGAATGGGATAGTGATGTTGTTTTTGTCAAAAGATTTTTTAACATTTTCTTGCATATAGAAATAAGCTTTCCAATAGTTTGCTGGTTCAATCCAAACTTGTGCGATAATCTCCACAGAGCTATCTTGGTGTTTGCCAACAGCAACAACTGGTGCATTTTCTTTGAGGACAAGCTCACAATTAAGTGCAACTTCTTCAACAATTTTCTTTGCTAAATCTAAGTCACTTGAATAATCTATTCCATAGCTTAAATCAAGTCTTCTTGAAGATTGAGATGTAAAGTTTACAACAATTCCAGTTGTCATCATAGAGTTTGGAATGATGACTTCTTTGTTGTCTGCTGTTAAGAGAGTTGTGTTTAAAATTGTAATCTCTTTAACAGAGCCAGACTCTGAACCAACTGAAAGAAAATCGTTAACTTTGAAAGGTTTTGCAAAAACAAGTTGAATACCACTGACAAAGTTTGATAAACTTCCTTGCAATGCAAAGCTTGCGGTTAGACCTGCAGCACCAAGGGCTGTAATTGCGGAGTCGAGGTTTAAGCCAAGCTCTGAAATTGCGATAATCAATGTGATAATCATAATGACAGATTTGAGAACTGAAGAAATAAAGCTTGCAGCTGCCAAATCGACATTGCTTTTCTCAAATACGCCTCTCAATAGTTTAATTGCATATTTTGATACAAACAAACCAATGAAAATGATTATTGCGAAAAAAAGGACTTTCCAAAAAAGTGGTATAATTACTGCTAATGATGTTGTTAGCAATAAGTCAAAATTAAAATCTTGCATATTTTAAACTCCTTAAATATATATTTTAATTTATTTTACAACAAAATCTGTTAAATTACAAGATATTATCAAAATTTTTCTTTTATTTTCCTAAAAAATGTGTTACAATTAAAAAAATAACTTTTCAGCGAGGTAAGTGTTATGATTTCTATAGAAAACTACGAGATAGAATATATTTATGATAAAAATGTTTGTTATATATACCTTAAAGGTTTAGAACGCTCTTCTGCATTTTCTTGCGAATTAGCTAATCTAAGAAAAACTTTTTATAACAACGAAGAAAGAAAACAAGGTATAAGAAGCAGTGATAGCAGTAACGGTTTTCCTACAATTATAAAAGCAAGTATGACAATCAAAAGTTTTTCTTTTAAAAAAACAATTAACAAAATAACCAGAGAAGAAGCTTTTAAAACAAACAGCGGATTTATTTTACAAAGACATGACACAAATTCTATGCTTTGTTGCAAAATTTATTATAAACGTGATATGAGTTGGGAAAAAACTGAATATTTTTCTTCTAACAATGCTGTTGTGGCAAGCCATATTATAAAGCCAGCATTTGACGATAACAGCATTGAACTTTTCACTTTTAACGATAAAAATAACAGTTGTAATTCAAAAAAGCTCTTCCCTATTAATAT
>JAWXUN010000245.1:0-2866 GCA_044426425.1 Clostridia bacterium
AATTTTAGCCATTATAAAAATCCTCCGTTCGTTCTATATAGTTAATTATCTCACACTTTTGCAAAATAATCAAGTTTTATGTTGTGAATTTTATATGATAACAGTCCAATTTTTTAAAAACATCAAATTTTCATCACAAAAATACATGATAGGAGAATAATAAGTGAGAGAAAACGACTTTTATAAGATATTTTTTGCTTTTTGTATAAATATAGATTGACAAAATTTGATTTTCGTTTTATAATTATACTATTCTACTAGTTTAAAGCGGTATGCATATTTACAAAAAAAATTAAAATCAAAATTTAAGGAGAAAATAATTATGATTCCAAAATATTATGACAATGATTGCAATTTAGCATTACTAGACGGTAAAACAGTTTCCATTATTGGCTACGGTAGCCAAGGTCACGCTCATGCACTAAACCTACATAACAGCGGTGTTGACGTTGTTGTTGGTCTTCGCAAAAGCTCTTCTAGCTGGGCAAAAGCTGAAGAAGCTGGACTAAAAGTTATGGAAGTAGAAGACGCTGCTGAGGCTGGTAACTTAGTTATGATGTTAGTTCCAGACGAAATGGCTGCTGATATTTATAACAACCAAGTTGCTAAACACATGAAAGAGGGCGATGTTTTAATGTTCGCTCATGGATTTAATATCCATTTCAATTTCATCAAACCAGCTGCTAACACAGATGTTATCATGGTTGCTCCAAAAGGACCTGGTCACACAGTTAGAACTCAATATCAAGAGGGAAAAGGCGTTCCTAGCCTTATCGCTATTTATCAAGATTATACAGGTAAAGCTAAAGATTATGCACTTGCTTATGCTTGTGGAATTGGTGCTGGACGTGCTGGTATTCTTGAAACAAACTTCCGTGAAGAAACAGAAACAGACCTATTCGGTGAGCAAGCTGTTCTTTGTGGCGGTGTTACAGAACTAATGAAAGCTGGCTTTGACACACTTGTAGAAGCTGGTTACGAGCCAGAAATGGCATATTTTGAGTGTATCCACGAGATGAAACTTATCGTTGACCTTATCAACAGCGGTGGTTTTGCAATGATGCGTTACTCAATTTCTAACACAGCTGAATACGGCGATTATAGAACTGGAAAACGCTTGATTACAGATGAAACAAGAAAAGAAATGAAAAAAGTTCTTACAGAAATCCAAACTGGTGTATTCGCTAGTGAATTTATGCAAGAGTTCAGTGCAGGCAGACAAGGCAAATTCCTTGCAACTCGCCGTGTTGAGAGCGAGCATAAACTAGAGGAAACAGGTGCAGAACTACGTAAAATGATGACATGGCTTAAAAAATAATCTTTGTCAGAATATATACAAGGGGTGAGTTTTATACTCACCCTTTTCGTTTTGTGCTTGCACATACATTTTATAAAAAAAGGCTACTGAATAATTGGAATATTCAGTAGCCCAAAAATTATTTGATTTTGAAAACAACTCCGCTAGAAAGTTTGCCTTCGCCACCTCGATAACTCAAAAATAGATAATCAGCTTTTCCGTCTTTCAACAAAATTTGTGCACGCTCAAATCTGTTTTCTAGTATCTCGCCTTTGTAGACATCTTCGCCAAAATAGTGCGAACCGCCCCAATATCCAACTTGTGGTTCAGCCCATTCAATTCCGTCTTTAGAACTTGTATACAAGCCATATTGATGGTTGAAAACACCCATATCTCTTAGTACCATGTGATACATACCGTCTTCTTGCCAGATAAATCCGTCTTCGGTTTGAACTCTCTCCCCGTAGATAGAAAAATCGATAACAGGGTTATTTTCATATTTTACATAAGGACCTTCTAAGTTGTCAGACTCTGCAAAACCATACATTCTGTTTCCACTGATTTTTTGGGCAGATGTTCTGCTCCATGCTTTGAAATAAATTCTATATTTACCCTCTGGTGTTTTTACAAATGCAGGGTTAGAAGTGCAGAAACTATCCCAACAATCATCGCCAGGGTTAACGTCAATCATTGGCTCATTTAATGAAACTCTAGTCCAAGGTCCATTCAAATCGTCAGCAACAGCCATTCCAACTCTCTTTTGGCTAACAAGATAATGATAATTTTCTAGGTGTTCTTCTTCTGGCATATCAGCGATTTCGTCAATAGTTTTGTCCAAATATCTACCACTAGAACCCATGAACAAAAGTATGTATTTTCCATCTACTTTATAGACAGACGGATTGTGGATAGACCAACCATCCCAAAAATCACCGCCCTCACCCTTGAGTGCGACATCAACATGAACAAAAGGCGACTCTGGACTGTCAGCGATAGCGTGACCAATCTCACAAGCACCAACCCAACCACATCTTTTGTATTTAGGTTTCCATCTAGAATAAAAAACATGAACTTTGCCGTCCTCAGCATACATAGGTGCACAACCCCAAACATGGTATTCGTCGTTTTGAAGTATTCTTCCAACAGGTTCTAGTCTTTTCGAAAATTCAGACTCAATCATAGCAGGCTTTTCTTTTAACATAAAACTCTCTCCAATCAAATTAGATAAATTTATATTTTAATAAAACTCAATACAATCATATTAAACATATAGTTATATTATATATTTAATTAAAACTATTGTCAAGTATGACGAAAAAAATATATTTCAAAATATTTTTCTAAAAACTATTGCTTTTTCCAAATAAATAAGGTATAATATACTAGTTCCGAAAAAGAGGACGAAAATTCTCAAAAAAATTGGAACAAAGGCAGTAAGTTGCCAAACAAAACTTAACGAGCTGGTGTGGCGGAATCGGCAGACGCAAGGGACTTAAAATCCCTCGGTGGTAACATCGTATCGGTTCAAGTCCGATCACCAGCACCAAAGTAGGTGTTTTTATAGGATTT
>JAWXUN010000246.1:0-2834 GCA_044426425.1 Clostridia bacterium
TTGCAGAGCTCACTCCGATTTCTGCCGAGATTAGTTTGGAACTAATTGGCTCGCCATAAGCAAGGTAATATTTTATAATGCTATTAAGAATTTTTTGTTTTCTGTCAGTAAGCATATATATTTCACCTCGTTTGATTTCATGTTTTAGCACTCTACTCTTTCGAGTGCTAATGTCTATGCTTATAATTTACCACTTTTCAACTAAAATGTCAATATAGTATTTGTAAATAGTTTGTGAATAATACATTTGACTTTCTTTGACTTTTAAAAAAACAAGGCTTTTAAAAAAAGAAAGTCTTTACAATATTTTTGTTATCGGTTATAATTATAACAATTGATATTTAAGTATATATTAAACAATTAAGGAGGTATTGAATTTGTTTTATTTAGGAATTGATATCGGTGGCACACAAATAAAAATTGGTGTTGTTGATGATGATATGAAAATTTTGGCAAAAACTAGCTGTGACACAAAAATCCCTTGTACTCAGGACGAATTTTGTGACACTGTTTTTGAAACTGCTATGATTGCTATAAAAAAAGCTAATTTAAATTTATCAGACATTGGCGAGGTTGGCATGGGCTTTCCGGGTGGTGTTGACAAAAAAACAGGATTTATGAAATTTGCAAGCAATCTTGGCTTTGTCGATTTTCCGCTTAAAGAAAAAATGCAAGAGAGATTTGTTGGCAAAAAAATTAAATTAGAAAACGATGCAAATGCTGCTGCCTTTGGCGAGTATAAAGCTGGGGCACTCAAAAACACACAGTTCGCCGTGGCTATCACACTTGGCACAGGCATTGGCGGTGGAATTATTATTGACGGCAAAATTTACACAAGTTTTAACTATGCAGCTGGCGAACTCGGTCACACTGTTATAGAAGTAGACGGCAGAGAGTGCAACTGTGGCAGAAAAGGCTGTTTTGAAACTTATGCTTCTGCTACTGGTCTAATTAGAACCACAAAAGAATTTATGGAAAAAGACAAAAATTCAAAAATGTGGGAACTTGTCGAGGGCGACATCAACAAAGTTAGTGGCAGAACATCTTTTGACGCAATGCGTTTGGGCGATGTTTCTGGCAAAAAAGTTGTTGACGAATTTATTAAATATCTCGGAGTTGGTCTGTGCAACGTAATCAACACATTTCAACCAGAGATTATCTGTATCGGTGGCGGAATATGTAACGAGGGTGAAACGCTGATAGCTCCGCTTCGCAAAATTTGTGAAAATCAAAGTTATAGAGTCGATAAAACCACAAAAATTGTCAGAGCAGAACTCGGCAACGATGCTGGAATTATCGGTGCAGCTTTGTTAGATTTTTAAAAAATAACAGACAAAAGCTAAAATTGAGAGGATAAAAAAATTTAATGTCAGAAACAATAATCAAAGAAAATAAAATGGGAACGGCAAAAATGCTCCCACTCATAATCAGCATGGGACTGCCATCGATGTTCTCTATGATGGTTCAAGCCCTGTACAACATCGTTGATAGCTACTTTGTATCATCTTATAGCACAGATGCACTCTCTGGTGTTTCGCTCGCTTTTCCAATCCAAAACTTGTTGATTGCCTTTGCCGTTGGTACAGCAGTTGGTGTTGGCTCGCTCGTTTCGAGAAAACTTGGCGAGGGCGACAAAAAAATTGCTGGAAACGCTGCGACTCACGGAATTTTTCTTAGCTTAATAACATGGGTTCCCTTTTTGATTTTCGGACTTATGGGCAGTGAGATGTTCATAAAACTTTTTGAAACAGATGCAACGATTGTTGCCTTGGGAACTGAATATTTAACAATCGTTTCTACCTGTTCAATTTTTTGTTTTGTACAAATTTGCCTAGAAAAAGTTCTTCAATCAACTGGTAACATGGTGTTACCAATGCTGATGCAACTCACTGGTGCTGTTGTTAATATAATTCTTGACCCAATACTAATCTTTGGCTATTTTGGACTCCCAGAAATGGGCGTTGCTGGTGCTGCGATAGCTACGATAATCGGACAATTCTGTGGATTTATGATAGCTGTTATCGGTGTATTCTTCAGCAAAAAAGGACACGAGATAGATATACACTTCAAAGGATTTAAGTTTGATAAAAAAATCGTAAAAATGATTTACATAGTAGGTTTTCCGAGCATCATAATGAACGCTGTCGGAACAATTATGTTAGCTGGAATGAATTTAATTTTGGCAAGTTTTTCGTCTGCTGCATACACAGTTTTCAGCTTATATTTCAAGTTGCAGTCATTTGTTTTTATGCCTGTTTTTGGCTTAACTAATGGACTTATGCCAATTTTGGGATATAACTTTGGAGCGAGAAACAAAGAGAGAATTATCAGTTGCCTAAAAATCGGTTGTAGCATAGCACTTTCGATAAATGTTGTTGGAATGATAGTTTTCATGATATTCCCAGCCGAGCTTTTAGGGATTTTTGGTCCTACCGAAGAAATCTTAGAAATTGGAATTGTGGCACTGAGAATTATCTCTATCATCTTCCCAATGTCTGCAATTTCTATAACAGGTGCAACATTGTTCCAAGCGGTTGGCAAAGGCAATTACAGCCTTATCAATTCGTTCTTAAGACAAATTGTTGTAATTCTACCTAGTGCATATTTCCTTTCAAAAATTAGTCTTGATGTGCTCTGGTATTCGTTTCCAATCGCAGAGGCAGTCGCACTAGTGATAACAGCCTTTTTGTTCATTAAATTCTATAAAGAAAAAATTAAAACAATGTAAAAAAAAGCCGAAGAACATTTATTTGTTCTTCGGTTATTTTTTTTAGATTATTCAATCTCGCTGTAATTTCCTAAAAAGGTAAAACGGTTAAACTCGTTTTTTAGTT
>JAWXUN010000247.1:0-2785 GCA_044426425.1 Clostridia bacterium
GACCTTGTTTTCCGATAACTCTGCCATGTCTGTGTCAGCTACTTTTAGATTACAAACAATTTCGCTGTCTGTTTCTTGTGTAGTAACCGAAACTTCCTCAGGTTTTTCAACAAGTCCTTGAGCAATAATTTTCAAAAGTTCTTGCATTTTGTATCTCCTTTATTAGTCGATAACACCGTTTCTTTTCATCAAAGCTTTAACAGTATCAGTTGGTTGAGCACCTTTTGACATCCAATCTTTAGCTTTGTCAGCGTCAATTTTAACAAGGCTTGGCTCTACCATTGGGTTGTAGTAACCGATCTCCTCGATAAATCTACCATCTCTTGGATATCTTGAATCAGCAACAACAATTCTGTAGAAAGGATTTCTTTTTGAACCTAATCTTTTTAGTCTAATTTTAACCATAATCTTATTCCTCCGAATATTTTTTAAATTTAAATTTATATATTAACCTTATCGGTAATATTACATTCCAAATGGGTTCTTGCCCATGGCGTTAAATGGCATACGTTTTTTGCCTTTTTTGCCAGAAAACTGCTTCATCATTTTTTGTACTTGCTTAAATTGGTTCAAGAGTTTGTTAACATCCTCAACTCTCATACCACAACCAGCTGCAATTCTTTTCTTTCTTTTTGCATCTATTACGTCTGGTTTTGCTCTCTCTTGCTTTGTCATAGAAAGGATAATAGCCTCATTTCTATCCATAATCCTATCATCTATATCAACCCCGTCAAGATTTCCAACACCTGGCAGTTTAGAGAGAATACCTTTGATTGGACCCATTTTTTTAACTTGTCTAAATTGCTCAAGCATATCATTTAAGTCCATTTTGTTCTGCATCATTTTTTGAGCAGTTACTGCGGCCTCTTTTTCGTCTATCTTAAGTTGAACATCTTCGATAAGAGAAAGAACATCGCCCATTCCCAAAATTCTGCTTGCCATACGGTCTGGATAAAATGGCTCTAAATCGCCAATTTTTTCGCCTGTACCACAAAATTTAATTGGTTTTCCAGTGACAGCCTTGATTGATAAAGCTGCACCACCCCTTGTGTCACCGTCTAACTTTGTTAGAATAACACCGGTTATGTCCAATTTGTCATTAAAAGATTTTGCAACATTAACAGCCTCTTGACCAGTCATCGAGTCAACTGTGAAGAGTATATCTGTTGGGTTTACAGCGTCTTTTATTTCTTTTAATTCGTCCATCAAAACTTCGTCAATTTGCAAACGACCAGCAGTATCTATGATAACATAATCATGGCCATAGTCTTTTGCGTGTTTAATAGCTTCTAAAGCCGTTTTGACAGGACTTTGAGTTCCTTTTTCAAAAACAGGTGTCTTTGCCTGTTCTCCAACAACTTGCAACTGTTTGATAGCAGCAGGTCTGTATATATCGCCAGCGACCAAAAGCGGACGGTGGTTTTGATTTCTAAGCATTGTCGCAAGTTTTGCAGCGTGTGTTGTTTTACCAGCACCTTGCAGACCACACATCATTATAACAGCTGGTGGTTTGCTTGGGCTTACAAGTTTTTCTTGTGTTTCTCCCATAAGTTTGCAAAGCTCTTCGTTAACGATTTTGATAACCATTTGAGCGGGAGTTAAACTATCCATAACCTGTGAACCAATCGCACGTTCTGTGACATTAGCGGTAAACTCTTTTGCAACTTTGTAGTTAACGTCGGCCTCTAAAAGAGCGAGTCTAACCTCACGCATAGCATCTTTTACATCTTTTTCGTTAAGTTTACCTTTGCCACGAAGTCTTTTGAATGTGTCATTAAGTTTTTGAGACAAATTGTCAAATGCCATTGTTTACCTCCTAATCTATTAAAGGCTAAATCTAAAAAACAATTAGAATTACCTTAAATCTTCTGCAATTTTTTTTATTTCTTTTGCATTTTCAAAAATGTTTTTGTTGGCACAAATTTCTTCTGAAAGTGCTGTGATTTGCAAAAGTTTTTTGTTAACATTTATAAAATGTTTGTGTAGTCCTAGCTTTTCTTCCATTTCAAAAAGCTGAACCTCACTGCGTTTGACATGGTCACGCACACCTTGCCTTGTCATCGCTTTGTCTTCTGCTATTTCCGAAAGTGATAAATCGGAATTATAATAATCGTCTAAAATATCTCTTTGCTTTTCGCTTAGCAGTTCTCCATAAAAATCCAGAAGAAGAGATACTTGCAAATTTTTCTCCATATACACCTCTGTAAAGAGATTTTCTTTACACCTACAAAATTATACTATATACGCTGTACTTTGTCAAGTGATTTTCGGAATTTTTTAAAAAGAATATAGCAATCTATTGACTAAAAAACTATTTTGTGGTATTATATAAAGCATATAAGTTGTAGTTAAGGAGGCAAAAAAGCTATGAAACGTATCCAAACAATCGAAACTAGAAACCTTAAAGAGTCTTGCAAAAAAGGCGGTTGTGGCGAATGTCAAACATCTTGCCAATCAGCTTGCAAAACATCTTGTGGCGTTGCTAACCAAAAATGTGAAAGCAAAAGCAAATAAGCAAACAAAATAAATTCCACTTGTTGCTCTTTTGCAACTAGTGGTTTTTTGTTTTTTATAGGATAATTTTAGGACTGAAAAAAAGCATTTTTCTTTCAGTCCGTATACATATAGCAATTTGAATATTATTAGTCCTTAACTAAGTGGCATAAATCCTGCCAAAATCTCTAAAAATCCTCGCTAATACGAAAGTATTAGCTGTGGTTTTTAAAACTTTTGACAAAATTTCTGCTCACTTATTTATAAGCCTAATAATAATCAAGTTGCTATA
>JAWXUN010000248.1:0-2774 GCA_044426425.1 Clostridia bacterium
CCATGATTGTGTATAAAGACGGCAGACCTTATAAGTCTAGCTATCGCAAATTTAAGATAAAAGGCTTTGACGGACAAGACGACTACGGCTCTATGAGAGAGGTTATTATTAGGCGATTTAGGGAATACGAACTTAGCAAAGACACGGACGAGGGCTTTGGGAAAATGCCTGATTTAATCCTCTTAGACGGAGGAAAAAACCATGTTTCTGTTATAAAACCACTGCTTAGGGGAATGGGAATTGATGTTCCTGTTTTTGGAATGGTTAAGGACAACAAGCACAAAACCAGAGCAATAGCCATGGACGGCGGAGAGATTGCGATTAACTCAAACCGCAGTGCATTCACCCTTGTATCCGCTATTCAAGAAGAAGTTCACCGCTTTGCAATTGGATATCACAGGCAACTTAGGAGCAAAAATATCCTTACATCTAGCCTAACACAGATTGAGGGAATTGGCAAAACAAGGGCGACTGAACTGCTCAAACATTTTGGGACAATTAACAAAATTGCAAATGCGAGCATTGATGAATTGCTTGATTGTAAAGTAATGAACCAAAAATCGGCTGAGAATGTAAAAAATCACTTTAAAAAATGAATAAACCGCAAATTTATTCATTTTTTCGTTGACAATTAATGATGAATTGTGATAAAATATTATGTAAAGCGGTATCTAAAGTAAAAAGATACAATAAGAGGTGTATATGCGAGTTATTGCTGGAGAAAAAAGAGGGAAAAACCTTGTTACCCTTGAGGGTGAAAAAGTTAGACCCACAACAGACAGGGTGAAAGAGAGCCTTTTCAATATTTTGCAATTTTCTATTGCAGGCAAAAGATTTTTGGATATGTATGCTGGCAGTGGACAAATGGCGATTGAGGCACTTAGCCGTGGAGCAGAACACGCAACGCTGATTGATAATTCTAGGGAGTCTTTTGGAGTTTGCCAAAAAAACCTAGAGGCTACTTCGTATTTAGACAAGGCAAAACTTGTAAACGCAGAGTCTATCACTTATGTTAGAAATCAATCAGAACTTTTTGACATTGCTTTTTTAGACCCACCATATCACCAAAACTTGCTTGACGAAAGTCTTTGTGTTGTGGCGGAAAAAATGAACAAAACTGGCACAATTATTTGTGAACACCCAGCAAATATGCCTTTGCCAGAAGTGGTCGGAGATTTTTCGAGAGTAAAAAAATACCGTTATGGCAAAATTGAACTTAGCTTATATATAGTTGCTTGAAAAAACAACTATTAAAAAAATCAGAGTTTATAGGAAGTGACGAATTTGAAAATTGCTATTTGTCCAGGAAGTTTTGACCCTATAACCCTTGGACATCTTGATATTATTTGTAGAGCATCAAAGCTTTTTGACAAGGTAATCGTTGCAATTGCTACAAATCCAGAAAAACATTTTAGTTTTTCTGCAAAAGAAAGAATGGATTTAATCCAATCTGCTACAAAAGCAGTTGGTGTTGACGTTGAGCTTGACTGTGTTGACGGCTTGCTTGCCGACTACGCAAAGGCGAAAAATGTCGATGTTATTATAAAAGGTTTAAGAGCTATGACGGATTTTGAATATGAATTTCAGATGGCACTTACAAATAAAAAACTAAACAAAGAACTGGAAACAATTTTTATGCCAACAAGTTGTGAAAATATGTTTATGAGTTCGAGCATGGTTAAACAAATCGCAGGTTTTGGTGGCGACATCTCGGATTTCGTTCCCGCTTGTACATTAGAACAAATTAAAGAAAGATTATGTAACGGAGGTCAAAAAAATGGCTAATAAAGCAAATATAGAAGATTTACTAGATGAATTATATGAGGTTCTTGACAAAGGTTGGAGTTTGCCAATGTCTAACGGAAAAATTTTTGTTGATGGCGAAGAGGCAAGAGCAATACTAGAAGAAATCAGAGATGCAATGCCTAACGAAATCAGAAAAGCAAGAGCAATTGTTTCTGACCGTGAAAAAATCCTCAACGAAGCTAACATAGAAGCTGACAACGTCATGAAAATGGCAGAAGATAAAATCAAAAAGAGAATTTCTCAAGACAGCATGGTGAAAGAAGCGACTATCCGAGCAAACGAAATTCAACTAAAAGGTCAAGAAAAATACAGCATGATGATGAGAGCTGCTAACGAATATGTTGACAATATCATCAAAGATGCTGATGTAACAATGACAAAGTCCCTTGGCGATCTTAGAGCACTCAGACAATCTATTAGATCAGCTGAAAAGCCATCTGGCAACAAATAAAAAAAAATGAGAGATGAACTGAAAAAAGTTCATCTCTTTTTGTTTTTTATAGCAACTTGATTATTATTAGGCTTATAAATAAGTGAGCAGAGCTTTTGGCAGGATTTATGCCACTTAGTTAAGGACTAATAATATTCAAATTGCTATATATACAAAAAATACAACATAAAATAAATCGTGACCGAACCTATAAGCCGAGTTTTGTCTTGAACAGTCATTTATCTTGGATGCAAGTTGCCTTGCACCTCACGCCACCTCCTAAAGACTCAGCGGGCAGCCGATTTTGTCTTTGTACCACGGTGTTGCTCCGAGTAGGGTTTACAGGTCCACAAAGTCTCCTTTGTGACGGTGAGCTCTTACCTCGCCTTTCCACCCTTACCAATAAAAATTGGCGGTATATCTCTGTTGCACTATCCCTAGGGTCGCCCCCGGCGGCCGTTAGCCGTTACTCTTGCCCTGTGAAGCTCGGACTTTCCTCAAACACAGACTTTCGCCTTGTGCTCGCAACCATTCAGCT
>JAWXUN010000249.1:0-2770 GCA_044426425.1 Clostridia bacterium
AAATTTTGTCAGAAGTTTTAAAAACCACAGCTAATACTCATGTATTAGTGAGGATTTTTAGAGCTTTTGGCAGGATTTATGCCACTTAGTTAAGGGCTAATAATATTCATGTTGCTATATATAAATATAGTGGTGTTGTCGGGAATTATAAAACAACCGAGTCTATAAAAGAGCTTTGCTAATCGTACAACCAAATTATGTTTTGTGATTGATTATTAAAAAATTATATCATTAAAATCAAGAAGCATATTTAGCTTATTTTCGTAGTTTTTTGCAACTACTTCGTTTTTGTCTATTATATTATTTTTTTCTAATATATCATTTTGTAAATTGAAAAGTGATTTTTCGCCTTTTTTTGTTTCTACATATTTATAATTGTTGTCAACAATGCATTTAAATCCGTTGTCCGAATTGATTAAAGACGAGATAGCAAAGTCACGATGAGTTTTGGTTTTGTCGTTTAATAAATCTAAAAGTGAAATAGATTCATCTTTGCGTTCAAATTTTGCACCTGTTATATCTGCAAAAGTTTGTGTTAAATCTTGTAATTCAACAAACGAATTTTCGTATTCGTTTTGTCTAACTCCGTTTGACATAGATACAACAAGCGGAATATTTATAGAGCCTCTAAAAGCGACTCCTTTTCCGTATCTGTTGAAGTCACCGAGCATTTCTCCATGGTCGGACGAGAACACAATAACAGTGTTGTCTAGTTCGCCACGTTCTTTTAACAATTCAATTAGCAAACCTATGTTTCTGTCTATATTTTCTATCATTGCCGCATAATTTTTTCGTGTTTCTAAATTATATTCCAATGTGCAACAAATTCCGGTTTCGTAGTGCCTATTTTCAACAGTTTCTCTCATTTGTTCTGTTATATCAAATGGTGGGTGAGGACCTGCGAAATTAACTTGCATAAACCAGGGTTTACCTAAAGGAATTTCAGATATAAAATCTATTGCATTTTGAGTAATCCAATTGTCGCAGTAAGCGTTATCAGGCAGTGGGCAAGTGTTTGTCTTGTGTTTTCTATCGTGCATATCGTCTATATGAGTTTCCATATAGCCATGTTCATCTAAAAATTTCATGTATGGACCAGCAGCTTTGCCAAGTCTTTTAGCAAACTTGACACAGTCCATTTTACCTTCGTTATCGATAGCTTTAGAAAAACCCCATGATTTTGGCTTTGACTCATCAAACCAATCACAAGTTAATTTTTGTAAATCGAATTTTCCAACACCACAGACTTCATAGCCCTCATCTTGCATAGCTTTGTAGACTGTTGATTTATCTATTGGAAAATCAAATGTATTATTGAAAGTTTCACAATTTTTATATTGAACTCCAGCGGCTAAACAAGCTCTAGCAGGAGCACAAAGGGGAGATGGCGTTACTGCGTTTAAAAAAGTGACACCTCTTTTTTGTAGATATTCAATGTTTGGCAAATTTAAGTTAGGGCGTTCAACTTCCCAATATTTAAAGATATCATCAGAGTAAGACAGCCACTCTCGGCGGAGTTCGTCTGGAAAAAGAAATAAAATATTTGGTTTTTTCATTTAGTTAACCTCTGCAACACTGTTCCAATATGTTTTGCCAAACTCGTTATTTTTCTCATATATTGTGTCAGCTTGAGTTGCTAATTCTAATTGTAAATCTTTTAAGATATCTTGTGAGTTTTCGTCATAATACAAATTCATAGTTTCGTAAGGGTCTTTCTCTACATTGAATAATTGACAAGTGTGAAGTCCCTCGTGTCTGTGTTCCATATATTTATAGCCGTTCTTTGTAACAGCACGGATTTTGTCTATGTAAGATAGATACAAACATTCTCTAGCTTTTTCGCTATTATCAGCAAGAACATTTGCAAAACTTTGTCCTAGAACGCTATCTGGTTTTTTAATTTCTAAAATATCGCACAAAGTTGGGAAAATATCATATAAATAAACTAGGCTATCAGTTTTGACATTTTTTTCAATTCCTTTACCTGAGAAGATAAGAGGAACACGCACACTGTGTTCATATAGGTTTTGCTTACCAAACATTCCGTGTTGTCCAAGTGCAAGGCCATTGTCGGCAGCGTAGATAATGATTGTATTATCTTTTTCTCCGATTTCTTCTAGCTTATCTAAAATTCTACCAACTTGATAGTCGATATGAGTAATCATTGCAAAATATTCACTAAGCTGTCTTTTTGTGTCTTGAATTGTACGTGGATATGGTGCTAAAATTTCATCTCTTCCATAAGTATGTCCATATTCTATTGGGTGGTAACTCATGAAATTTGGTGGAATTTTAATTTTTTCTTCATCGTACATATCACGAAATTCTTGTGGCATTGTGCGTGGGTCGTGTGGAGCTAAAAAAGATGCATAAGCATAGAAAGGCTTGTCATGCTTTCTGTCTAAGAAATCTATGATAGTTTGTGCTATAATGTCAGTTGAATGTTCGCCAGATCTAACGTGGTCAGCAATGTATTCTGCGGGTTTATTTTCATTTCTAAAATCAAAGATTTTTTTAGTTTTACTTTCGTATTTTGCAGTAGGGTCATAGTGATTTAGTGGTACATTCCAGTGGTCGTGCATACCTCCAAAGAAGATACTGTCGCCATCTGTGAAACTTCTGTTAAAAGCTGTTTTTCCGTTGTGCCATTTACCGCTACCAAATGTTTCGTAACCGTTTTCTTTTAAAACTTCACCTAAAAGAGCGTGTTCTGCTGGAATTTCTTGTCCTTGTCTTTCTATAGCAAACAAAGAACGACCTGTGTTTAACA
>JAWXUN010000250.1:0-2764 GCA_044426425.1 Clostridia bacterium
TAGAAAGTGATTTTTCTATTTTTTGAGGAGTTAGGTTAATATCAGTTGGACGGATAGCCTCGTGTCCGTCTTGAGCATTTTTCTTAACTTTAAAAGTTCTTGGTTTGCTTGGTAGATATTTATTTCCCCAACGCTCTTGGATATAAGAAACAGTTTGGTCGATAGCCTCGGCAGAAATTCTTAGCGAGTCAGTTCTCATGTATGTGATAAGACCAACAGCACCAATGCCATCTATGTCAACACCCTCGTATAACTCTTGAGCGGTTTTCATAGTTTTTCTAGCTTGAAAACCAAGTTTTCTGGAGGCATCTTGTTGCAATGTTGATGTTATAAAAGGTGGGGAAGGTTGTCTGTTTTTTTTGCCTTTTTTTAGTGTTTCAACAACAAACTCGGCATCTTTTAGGTTTTCTAAAATCGCATCACTTTGCTCTTGATTAGTGATTTTGATTTCTCCGTTTCTGTCGCCATAGAATGATGAAGAAAAGACAGCACGAGAACCTTTTGCCATAAATTTTGCATCTATTGTCCAGTATTCTTCTGGGATAAATGCACGGATTTCGTTTTCTCTGTCAACAATAATTTTTACAGCAACAGATTGAACACGCCCAGCAGAGAGTCCACGTCTTATAACTTTTGCCAAAAAAGGACTGAGAGTATAGCCAACGAGTCTGTCAATAATTCGTCTTGCTTGTTGAGCATTAACAAGGTCAATGTCAATTGCACGAGGTTTTTTCATGCCCTCGGTAACACCGTTTTTTGTGATTTCGTTAAAAGTAACTCTATCTAAATCCTTGAGGTCTAAATCGAGAAGAAAAGCTAAGTGCCAAGAAATAGCCTCACCCTCACGGTCGGGGTCAGTTGCGAGATAAATTTTGTCGGCTTCACTTGCCATGTCTTTTAGCTCTGCAACGAGTTTTTCTTTGCCTTTGATAACAGCATATTTTGGAGCAAAGTCTTTCTTTATGTCAACACAAAGTCTAGCAGCAGGAAGATCTCTGATGTGACCTACCGTAGCTACAACTTTATAGTCATTTCCTAAATATTTTTTAATCGTTTTTACCTTTGTAGGTGACTCAACAATTACTAAATTTGCCATAATTTAAAAAATCCTTTCAAATTAATTCTTTTTAAGACTACATCTTTGACCAGCAAAGGTGTCTATGTAGTCAAGCATTTCAAGCTCGGTGATAGCCGCTTGAACTTGAGAAGTTTTTAGTTTTGTAAATTCACAAAGCTTGCTTATGTGAGTTGGATTTATAGACATAAACTTATAAACTTCTAGAGCGTTTGGCGAAAGGATAGTACAATCTTTTCTTATCGTATCGCTCATTGTATCAAAAGTTTTTGTCTTGATTTTTTGATAATTTGGATATGCGTCTAAAATATCCCTGACAGCTAAAACAGGTACTGCCCCATCTCTTATCAGTTCGTTTGTTCCTTTTGCAGTTGGATCGGAGATATTTCCAGGAACGGCAAAAATATCTTTGTTTTGATTTGTTGCGTGTGCAACCGTAATCATTGTTCCACTTCTTTTGGCAGCTCTCATAACCAAGAGTCCATTGCCCAAAGCAGACATAAGACGATTTCTAACTTGAAAAGCACCTTTGTATACGGGTGTGTTAGATGGATATTCGCTTATCATGCAACCGCCTTTATAGACAATTTGTTGTCGCATTGCCATGTTTTCCATTAGATAAGGTGAGTCGAGTCCACAAGGTAATACACAAGCGTTTACGCCTGTTGCCCTTAGTGAACCAGTGTGAGCGGCACTGTCTATTCCTATTGCTCCGCCACTAACTATTATTGCCCCATTTTTGGATAATTCATAACAAAAATTTTGTGTTAATTCAATTATGTCTTTGCTGGTTTTTCTTGAACCAACAACAGTTATAGTCAGGACATTGTCAAAATCTGGCAAAGTTCCTTTTGCGAAAAACACAGATGGTGGGGTATCTATATTTTTTAGTTTTTCTGGATAGTCAAAGCACTCGTAACAGTAAACTTCTTGGTCAAGTTTGGTGCAAAACTCAAGCTGAGCCTGTGCTTTTTCAAGAGTATAAGATTCTAGAGTGAAAAGATTTTTTTCGGATATAAAATCAAATTGTGACCAAAGTTTTCTGCCACCCTCATAAAACTCTTGCAGTGAGTTAAATCTGCGAAAAATACTCAGTGGCTTATTGCTACCAGCACCAAAAGCGTGATGTAGCCACAGCCAATAAACTCTTGTATCATACATTTCTAACCATCTCCCACATTATAATTGATGCCGCAATTGATGCGTTAAGCGACTCGGCGTTTCCATTCATTGGAATAGTGATGTTTTTTAGTGTAGACTTGCAAATTTCGGATAGTCCGTTGCCCTCGTTTCCAATAAAAACAGCGGTTTTTTCTGAAAAATTCAGCTTGGTTACATTCTCTGCTTTGTCGCTTGGAACAGCCGCAAAACATTGGTAATCAGCATTTTTTAGTAGCGAAAAAAAAGTATTAAAATCTTCTGCTTTAAGAAAATTAACTCTAAAAATTGCACCCATGGTACTTCTGATAACTTTTGGCGAATATACATCACAGCAGTCGCCAAGAAGAACGAGTGTTTCTATTCCTAGTGCCTCGGCAGTTCTGAAAATTGTGCCGATATTTCCTGGGTCTTGCAAGTTTTCCATCACCAAAACCTTGCCATTTATACTTGCATTTTTTTCGCTAAAAGAGCAAAGAGCAAACACGCCTTGTGGATTTTTTGTGTCTGAAAGCAAGCTTGCGACATGGT
>JAWXUN010000015.1:0-15384 GCA_044426425.1 Clostridia bacterium
TTAAAACTTTTGACAAAATTTCTGCTCACTTATTTATAAGCCTAATAATAATCAAGTTGCTATATGTGTTTAATTTTAACAGAGTTTGTTTAAAAAGTATAGTAAAATTTATAGAAAAATAGTAAATATTAATTAAGTCGAAAAAATCCACAAAAAAAGCAAGAAATTACCCTGTTATTTTTTAAAATAAAGTATTATAATAGTTTAAACAAATAATCTGGAGGATATTATGAAAACAGTTATAAAAAATTATGATGTAGTTGTTGTAGGTGGCGGAATGTCAGGAGTTTGTGCAGCTATTTCTTCTGCTAGAAACGGAGCAAGAACAGTTCTTGTTCAAAATAGACCTGTGCTAGGTGGTAACGCAAGTTCAGAGGTTAAGGTTAGTGTTAACGGAGCAGGTAGACATATTGGTTTTAGAAACGCAATGGAGTCGGGTGTTATTCTTGAACTTTTGATGAGAAACAAAAAAATCAATCCACAATATTCTTTTCATGTAATGGATGCAGTTACATGGGATATGGTTAAATCTCAAGAAAATTTGGACTTGTTCTTAAATACACACATGACAGAAACAGTTACAGAAAATAACGTGATTAAATCGGTTAGAGCTATTCAAACAACAACAAATACAGAATATGTATTTGAGGGCACTTCTTTTATAGATACAACTGGTGATGCTAACCTTGCTTTTGCAAGTGGTGCTGACTGGACTATTGGACGTGAGGGCAAAGATGTATACGGCGAGAGTCTTGCTCCAGATGAGTCTGACGAGCACACAATGGGTAGCACAATTTTATACGAGGCAAAACATACAGGCAAACCTACAACTTTTAAAAGACCAAGCTGGGCTTATGAAGTTACAGAAGAGATGGTTGGTAACAGATGTGTTCACGAAGTTGACGACGGCTATTGGTGGGTTGAAGTTGGTGGCGACGATTTGAAGATAATCGAAAATGCCGAGGATATCCGTGACGAACTTCTAAAATATGCTTATGGTGCTTTTGATTATGTCAAAAACTGCGGTAAATATCCAGAGGCTGACGATATCGTTATCAACTGGGTTGCTCCAATTCCTGGAAAAAGAGAGAGCAGACGTGTATATGGCGACTATGTTCTAAATCAAAATGACTGCTACGAGGGTAGCCGTTTTGCAGATGCTGTTGCCTATGGCGGTTGGTCAATGGACGACCACACAAGCGGTGGTATTAGGTCAACTATTCCAAAAAATCTAAAAGGTCAAGGTTCAAACTGGCATCCAATCAAAGATGTTTATGCAATTCCTTATAGATGTTTATACAGCAGAAATATAGAAAACCTATATATCGGTGGACGTGCTATCAGCGGTTCGCACATGGCTATGAGTTCAACCAGAGTTATTGCAACTTGTTCTGTTATCGGTCAAGCAATTGGAACAGCTGCGGCAGTTGCAACAAAATATGGAATTAAAGCTAGGGCAGTTGGCGAGCATATAGCCGAATTGCAACAAACACTTATTAAAGACGATGCGTATATCCCTGGTATTCCAACAAAAGATGAGAAAGACTTAGTCAGCAATTCAGATTGCAAAATCACAGCATCTTCATGCAAAAAAGAGGGAAAAGCAACTAACATAAACGGCGAATATGCAAGAAGAATTGACGAAGTTCAAAATGCATGGATTTCTGAAAAAATTAGCGAAAACGGCGAATGGATTAAAATTGATTTTCCAAAAACTGTTTCAGTTAAAGAAATTTTGTTCAGATTTGACCCAAATTTCAGCAAACTATTAACACCAACAATTGCAGTTAAACAACACAAAGACATGGTTGATGATATGCCTCTTGAACTTGTTAAGGACTATAAAGTTGAAATATTTAAAGGCGACGAAATTGTCAAAACAATTGATGTAGACGACAACTATTTGCGTGTGAATAAACACGATTTAGAAAAAGCAGTTGATTGCGACAGCATAAAATTAACAGTATTTTCAAACTATGGCGACGAGAGTGCAAGAGTTTTTGAAATAAGAGCATATTGATATTTGATAAAAAAATGTTAGTGCTTTGTAAATATTAAAACTTTACATTTAATGTAGGGAACGACGCCATAGTCGGTAACTTAAGTAATTATTAATTGATAATTGATAATTGTGGTGGAAATCTTGCGATTTCTTAATTATATATAGTTTTAGATATAAATTTTATTATTGCTCGGAAGCAGGGAAAATAACTGTTAATATCATTTTAAAATTTTCTGTTGCGTGAACAGAATGAGGCTTATTCGCTGGCATAATAATCGTTTGACCCTCTTTTAGTTCAAATTCATTTTTATCAATAATAAATTTGCCAGTGCCTTCTAATACTGTAACCATAGCATCGCCTTTAGACTCGTGTGTGCTAATTTCTTCGCCTTTTGAAAAGGCAAAAAGCGTAATACTAACATTTTGATTTTGAGCTAATGTTTTGCTAACAACTTGACCTTGTTGGGCAGATATTTGCGTTGTGAGTTGAATTGTTTTTTCATGTTCAATGTTTTTAATGTAATTCATAATATATCTCCTTAAAATATAGAAACTTGATTAATCTAAAATCTTACCGTCTGTGGTGATTGTAACAACTTGCCATGGAATCATCTTACCACTGGCGATAAGTGCGTTTTTGACGGCGCTTTCAATGCCTCCACAACAGGGCACTTCCATACGAACAATAGTAACCGACTTTAAATCGTTGTCACGTATAATCTTTGTGAGCTTATCGGTATAGTCGCCCTCGTCCAGTTTTGGACATCCGATGAGAGTAATTTTGTTTTTCATAAAATCACTATGAAAATTGCCATAAGCGAATGCGGTGCAATCTGCAGCTATTAATAAATTTGCATTTTTAAAATAAGGTGCTATTGGTGGTGCTAGTTTGATTTGCACAGGCCATTGGTTAAGCTGAGATGTATTTTTTTGAGTTTTAACTTCTTGTGTAATAGGTCTATTACTACGCTCGATAGTTTTTGAGAATGTGCCAGGACAGCCACTAGGAAACACCTTTGGCTGTTCTTTTGTGTTTTTAATATCATTGTCAGAAAAGCTAATAGCACCAACAGGACAAACTGGCAAGCAGTTGCCAAGTCCATCGCAATAATCATCATGTATTACCTTTGCTTTTCCATTTACCATTTCTATTGCACTTTGTTTGCAGGCATTTGCACAAAGTCCACATCCGACACATTTTTCCTCATTTATTTGAATTATTTTTCTTGACATATTATATTCTCCTTGACTGTTATGCCTATATTATAATATAATAATTACAATAAATATGTTGTGTAGACAACGGAGAGGTGAGAAAATGGAAAAATATTTTGAAATTTTAAAAATATGTCCGTTGTTTTCAAATATTACTCATAGAGATTTAAGCTCAATACTTTGTTGTCTTGGTGCAAAAGAAAAAACGTATCAAAAAAACGAAGTTGTGTTACTGAATGGCGACCCTGTCAATTTTGTTGGAGTTGTAATGAGTGGTAGTGTTAAAATTATTCGTGATGATGTTGAGGGTAATCAAACAATAGTGGGAGAAGTTTCACAGGGTGAAATATTTGCCGAAACTTTTGCTTGTGCAGAGGTTTTTTGTAGTCCTGTTTCTATCATTACAATAGAAAAAACAGAAATTCTATTATGTGATTATAGGAAAGTTGTCACTACTTGCAGTAATTCATGTGTATTTCATAATCAATTAATAGAAAATATGCTTAAAATTATTGCAAATAAAAATATTTATCTTAACCAAAAGATTGATATTATTTCTAAACGAACATTAAGAGAAAAAATTATGGCATATCTTGAATATGCTGGCAAAGGAGCAAAACAATTTACCATAAATCTTAATCGTGAAGAAATGGCAAATTATCTTTGTGCAGACAGAAGTGCTTTATCAAACGAACTCTCTAAAATGCAAAAGGACGGTTTAATTCGATATTCTAAAAACAGTTTTGGGATAATATAGCAACTTGATTATTATTAGGCTTATAAATAAGTGAGCAGAAATTTTGTCAGAAGTTTTAAAAACCACAGCTAATACTTTCGTATTAGCGAGGATTTTTAGAGATTTTGGCAGAATTTATGCCACTTAGTTAAGGACTAATAATATTCCAAGTTGCTATAGTTGCTAACCAAATATTATGAGCGAAACCTGTCAATGTGTGACCGAGTTAATGGACACGCAAAACTGCACCCTTTTTGTTGTTCGTATAGTTGTTATGCTATATGTCTAACTTTTTGGGTGCAGTTTAGAAACGGTTGTTCGGTTTATTTTCTTACTATATGGTACATTTCATTTTCCATTGCCATAACTTCTTTAACCTCATAAGGTTTGAATAATTTTCTTTTTAGTGCTAGTTTAATCCATAAAATAGCCATAACAGAAATTATTGCGAATAAGATAAATGTTATAAGGTAAATTTGACCTTTAACCTCAGGATCTCCGTCAATGTTCCAAATCATAAATAAGTTACCAGCTATACCCAAAATTGGAATTACTGGACCTAGTGGAACTTTGAATGTACGAGGAGCTTTTGGAAGTTTTTTTCTTAAAACAAGAACATTTAAACTTGAAATAATGTATGCAATCATCCAGAATACACAACCTATTAATATAAAGAATGATAATTCTGAACTGTTTGATAAACCTGTTGCATTTATCACAATCATAGCTCCGCCTACTAATAGAATACCTACAAATGGTGCACCTGCTTTATTTTTGTTCATGAAAACTTTTGGTAATAATTTAATTTTAGCCATACCATCACAGATATAAGCCAAACCATTCATTATAGAGTTAACTGAGCTAACAGCTGCCAAAATTGATACTAAAGCCATTAAAATCATACCAGTATCGCCAAGTAAAGCTGTACCGTAGAATAGATGTGGAGCAAGGCTACCACCTAACTCTGACCAATCTGTATAGTTGCTCATACCAAACATTACTATTACATCCATAATGCCGACAATTACTATGCTCAAAATCATTCCTAGAGGAACATTTACTCTTGCATTTTTAACATTTTTAGATATTGGAATTATAAATTCACAACCTAAGAATAGGAAGAATGCTAGACCAACTAATGAGAATACCTCATTAGGGTCCCATGTTAATACAAGTTCTTGCTCAACAACTTCACCAGTACCCATATTTAACATACCTAAAATACCCATTAATAGCATTAAGCCAATCAAGCTATAAGCAACTACATTTTGAACTTTTGCGAACATATCTAGTCCACATAGATTAGTAATAACAAGAACTACCAATACACCAACACAATATACAACTGTTGGAACATCACTTGGAAACAGTGTTGAAATAACATTACCGAACATTGCAACCTCAACACTACCGCACACTATATTACATACAAGATATCCACCAACCATTGTTACAACAGCTACAAATGGACCAAACGATGCTAGTGTGTATTGAGCTAACCCACCTGTTAAGTTTGGTAAAACTGCATTAAGTTCACCAAGGGAAAGTGCTGTAAAAATATTAATAGCACCAGCTATCAGCATTGCAAGACCAAAACTTGCACCAACTGCTGCTGCACCTTGACTAAGTGTTAAAAAACAACCAGTTGCAACTATAAGTCCAACACCTGTTGCAATAACACTGACAAGCCCTAATTTCTTTTGCATAATTAAACCCTCCTGTTAATTATTTTAAAGCGTCTATGCCCTCTTCGCCAGTTCTTACACGGATAACTCTTGTAACTTGCGAAACAAAAATTTTACCGTCACCTATATGTCCTGTGTAAAGTTCTTTTTTGATAACGTCCAAAACCTCTTCAACAATTTCATCTTCAACAATGATTGTAAGCATTTGTTTTGGAAGAACTGACATCTCTTTTTTTTGTTTAATTTCATATTCGTATGTACCATTTTGTACACCACAACCTAAAACTTGTGCTACTGTGATACCTGATGCTTTTGTTTTGCTAAGTGCTGTTTGTAAATCTGCCACTTTGTTCATTGCTGTAATAACTTCAATTCTTGAAAATCCCATAATAATTCTCCTTAAACATTTTAAAAATTTTTATAAAAAAAGACAAAGGTGCTTTGTAGACGCCTTTGTCTTTTTGTTCTTATTGTTTAGCTTTAAATCTGTCGTATCTTAAAGCTGTTAAATCTATTTCTGCCTCGCCATTTACAATTAATTTTGCTATTTGGTCGCCTACTGCTGGGGCAATACCAAAACCATGTCCTGAGAAGCCACAAGCTAAAATCAAACCTGGGACTTCATTTACTGTGCCAAGAAGTGGAACGTGGTCAACGCATTCGTCCATAAATCCAGCCCATGCACGAACAACTTTAGTATTCTCCAACATTGGAAAATATTTCATAATACCACGGCATATACTTGATGCTGTCAAACTGTGAGAAACAGCTGTTCCATTGTCTTGTGTGTATCCCTCAAGTCCAGAAGAACCACCAAAAACGAAAGCCCCTTGTTTTGTTTGGTGTCCGTAAAAGTCTGCCTCAGCAGTTCCAAGCATTTGATTAAACATAGGTTTTTCAGCTTCTGTTACTAAGCATTCAAGTAGAACCTTGCTAAGTGGAATATCAATTCCAACACTTTTTGCAATTTCTCTGCTATCGTATCCAGCTGCCAAAACAACTGTGTCGCCCTCGTATGTATTGTTCTCTGTTATAACTTGTTTGATGACGCCTTTTACTTTGCGTAATTTCAAAACTTTTTCGCCTGTAATAAATTTAACACCTAATTTTCTAGCTGTTTTGTAATATCCTAGTGTTGTTGTAAGTGGGTTTGCGTGCCCATCTGTAGGACACCAACTAGCACCTATAACCTCATCTGATAAATAAGGATTGATCGCTCTAACTTCATCTCCGTCTATCATTCTAACATCAAGACCGCAAGCTACAGCTCTATCTGCTAAACCTTTTAATATTTGCAGATGTTTTTCTGTTTTTCCTAAACGCAAGTTACCATCTTGATGATACTCACAATCTACATCTAATTCCCTTGAAAGAGTTGGCCATAGATTTTTTATACCATACATAACAAGTGGCAATTCTCTTGGGTCACGTCCTGATTGACGAACACCACCACCGTTTCTACTTGAACCACCATGACCTATATTGTCACTGCCCTCTAAAACAGTTACATCTTTTCCTAATTTTTTAAGGTAATAAGCAATTGAACAGCCAATAATGCCACCACCGATTATAACTACATCTGATTTCATTATTTACACCTCCTCATTGCCAAAAATTTTCATTTCAATTGGTCTCATAGGTGCTCTTGATGTTGCAGGTTCTAACTCTGCTGGTGAAACACCAAGTTCACGGGACATTATTTGCTTTACAAGTTTTGCACAAGTTTGACCTTGACAAAGTCCCATACCACTTCTTAAATATCTTCTCATTTCGGTTAATGTCCAAATACCCTCGTGAACAGCTTTTCTTATTTCGCCTTTTGTAATTTCTTCACAACGGCAAATCACCATATCATCATCTGGCATTGCAACAAACTCACCGATATCTCTTGACCTATCGTTTACGTTATTCATTCAAATCTCTCCTTATAAAGCTTGATAAAATCTTGCTTTCATTGCATATTCTACTGGAACTTTCATTGTAAGTAAATTAGTTTTATCAAAAGCTTTTGCTGTTTTGATGCTAATAATCTCTGCGTCACATACAAATTTTCCGTCACGTCCAAGTGCAACACCTGTATCACCAGCTTTTGGCAACGGCAAGAACTCGTAAGGCAACATTACAGATGCATAGCCTGTTTGATATGTTTCATCTACAAGGAAAATTGCTTGACCTGAACACATCGCAACACACATACCACAACCGATACATTCTTTATCTTCATCAAGAGATGGAAGAGAAGTGATTTTCTCGCCAATCTTAATACATTTTTTAGGACATACATCTTGACATGGATTACAAGGGATATTTTGTGTACATTCAATAACTGGGTGAATACCAGCTTTGTGTGTAACACCGGGAAATCTTTCAATTTCATCATCACTCACATAACCTTTTTTGAGTAAACTAGAAGAAACTTCTATTCCCTCTTCTGTTTTTTCAATATTTTTGCCTCGGTTTTCTGGAGCGAACATACCTTGTCTTAAGCTCAAAAGTGCTTTTTCAAAAGAAACAACTTTTTCCTCCAAAACTTCTTCGCTTACGAAACCTAGATAATTTGCAACTGAAATACCTGCTATACGTCCTTCAATCATAGCTGAACTAGCCTCTTCAATTCCTGAAACGTCGCCAGCTACAAAAATTCCTTCTACTGAAGTTTGACCTTTTTCGTCACAAATTGGAACTTGGCCACCACGTTTTGGATTATCCTCCATTTTGCAACCAGCCATTTTTAATAGTTGAGACATTGGAGAAAGTCCAACAGCAACACAAACTGTGTCAACGTCAAAATGTTTCTCAGTACCCTCAACAAATTGGAATTTTGAATCTACTTCTGCAATTGTAACACCTGTCACATGAGTGTCGCCCTCAACCTTTTTTATAGTGTTTGATAGATAAAAAGGAACACCAGTTCTTGCAACTTTTGCTGCATGAACACCGTAACCACCAACTTTTGGTGCAGCATCTACTACAGCAACAACCTCACAACCACATTGAGCTAATTGGAAGCTTACAACTAAACCAACATTACCAGAACCTAACATAAGTACTTTTTTTCCTGGCAAAACTGCGTGTAAGTTCATCATTGTTTGTGCTGCTCCAGCACCGATAACACCTGGTAGAGTCCAGCCCTCAAATGTAACCATGTTTTCAGATGCACCAGTTGCCACGATAACTGAATCAGCTTTATAGTGTTTAATAGTATCATTTATACGAACCGTAACTTCTTTATCAAGGTATAAGCCGATTACTGTTGCATTTAGCACAACTTCTACACCAGCCTCGTTAGCTTCTTTTAATAAGTCTTCACCAATTTTGATACCACGAACCTTTGCTTTATGCTCTTTTGAACCAAAGAATTTATGTATTTGTTTGAAGAGTTGTCCACCAGGTTTTGCGTTTTCGTCAAAAACTATTACTTTCAAACCTTGCTTTGCAGCTTCAATTCCAGCACTTAGTCCTGATGGACCTGCACCAACAATTATTAAGTCATATCTTTTCATAATCATTTCTCACTTTCACTTGGTTTATCTGACACACCATATTGTGTTTGTACTTTCATTCCAGCAACTAGTGGTGTAACACAAGTACGAATATTGGGTTTTCCGTCAACTATCATTACACAGTCAGTGCAACGACCAATAGCACAGAAAATACCTCTTGGTGTACCTTTGTGAGTATGTCTATGAGCCATAACTCCATTTGCTCTTAGTGCAGCTGCGATTGGTTCGTTTTCATAGCCTTGCATTTCGCTACCGTTATATAAAAAAGTAACTAAATCACCTTTTTCTTGTTGTCCTAATATAGGATGCTCTTCTATACGCATAACATATCCTCTTATTCTTTATTCTAGTATAATTGCTGTTAAGTCTAGCTCAACAAATTGAGTTGGTCTGTTAAGTGCTGGCGTACCAACCAATGTAAAGAGTGGTTTTACATCATGAAAAAACTCTGAGTAAGCCTTGCTCACTTCTCCACCAAATTTAATGTCTGTGACAAAACCATTTACTTTAACAACATCTTTTGCACTAACTCCTGCTTGCTCAAGTAATTTAACTTGTTTTGTAAAAATATATTTTGCTTGTTCGTATGCAGTTTCACCATAAACTGTTCCATCTGGTTGAACAGCTGTAGTTCCACCTATCATAACAATATTTCCAACCTTAACCATTCTTGAATAACCAACTGATTCCTCTAATGGTGCACCTGATGAATAATTTGTTCTAGTCATAAATTTCTCCTTATGCCATTTCTGGTGTTTCCCAAAGATTTAGTTTTGTACCTATACCTTTTTCTAATGCGTTACGGTAGCAGATTGTACCCCAAGCAACGTCTTCAACAGGCATACCACCAACTGAGTATATAAAAATTTCATCGTCATTTTTACGCATTGGGATTTTTTTAATTAACATATCGCCTAGGTCTTCTAATAAATCTTGTGTAGTTTTACCTTCTTTAACCATGTCCATAACTCTTAGAGCTGGCATTGGAATTGCACCGAATGTTGGGTATGGATATTCCTCAGCCCATGCCTCATAAAGCATAATATTGTCAACAACATTTCTTGCACGGTTAATAAGGAAATCATCATCAAATCTTGCAGCAGCTGGGCAACTAACAATAGCACCTTTTTTAATCCATGATTCTTCAATGAATGGATATTCCTCAATGCTACCAATTGTGATTGATGCTGCAACGCTTACAATATCTGCATCTCTAACTGCCTCTTCAATTGTATCAACTGCATAAACTTCTTTAACTGTTGGAAATTCTGTTTTAACATAATCAATAAAACCTAAAGTTGATTTTGAAGTTTTGCTTGTTCCTTTAATTTTAACAACTTCGATACCTGGTCGAACAGCCATAGCAGCTGCAAAAGCAGTTTTACTCATAACACCAGGTCCTACTATGCCAACAACTTTTGAGTCTTCTAGTGCAAGATATTTAAAGCCAACACCTGGAATAGCACCTGTACGGTAAGCACTTAATACATTAGCTGACATATGAGCCAAAGGAGCTCCTGTATCTTTATCATTTAATGTTAACATTAGGATTGAACGAGGTAAACCAACTTGTTTATTTGCGATATTTGAACCATACCATTTCATACCAGCCATGTTAAAGCTACCACCTAGGTAAGCAGGCATTGCCATGAAACGTCTGTCAGGACCATCAACTGGCATATTAGGGAATGGAGATGTCTCAGGAAAAGTAACCATAACGCCGTGAGAGTTTCCATTCTCACCACCCATACGATAATCACCACTTTTTAAAAGCATGAACATTTCTTCCATAGCATCAACACAACCAGCCATATTTTTAACACCAGCTTCAATCATGTCTTTCTCACTTAAATACAAAAAATCAATATTTGGGTAACTCATAGTAAAATTCCTCCTAAAATAAATTAATAAATTTTCAAAAAAAAGAAAAGACGCCAAAACATTTACTGTTTCGACGTCTTTGTCCTTAACTGTTGGCTCTATTATACAAGCTTGATATCATTGTTTCTTGTAAAAATCGGAACATCAACAACCCTTTGTCTGTAATTTGTCTCTTTCAACAAATTAATATACTCTGTTGGTGTTTTATTAGCTAGTTTTTTAAATTCTTTGTTCATCTGTGCTTGGTCATAATATCCGTATTTCATGGCAACTTCCACAAGTTTATTGTTAGGATTTTGTATTAAATGGAATAAAATGTTTTGAAATCGAACTATTTTACAGAAAGTTTTAGGTGAATATCCTATTTCACTTTCAAATAATTTATTTATGTATCTTGCTGAATAACCTATATTTTCCTCTATTTCATTCACTTTAATTGAACCTTTTGAAAGATAAATCATCTCTTTGCATTGTTTTACTGTTGCATATTTTGATAAAATTAAATCTTTCTTATAGTAAAGCCTGTAATATAAAAATAAAAAGTTTTCTATCTGACTTTTAAAGTCTCTTTTATCCTCTAAAACTGAAAAATAATTTTTTTCTTTCATTATATCATTTAACTTAGTTTTTTTCTCAATCAACTCTTTTACGGACGCTTGTATAAATATCGGCAAATATCCATTTTTAAATCTCACACCAAAATATCGCTTTTCGTTGCAATAAAAAATATCACTGCCTGATATCATAGTGCCTTGAATATATGCGTTCATTTCCGTGTCGCTATACTCAAAGATAATATCCATACAACCATTCGGTACAAAAATAATATTATCTATTTTAGTGGGGACAAATGTATAAAAATGTGAAATACCGTCTTGCATATAAACAGCCTGATGAAATTTTTCTGTATCCAAAACTAAATACGGTTGCATAGTCTTTAATGATATGTCCATACGCATTCCCTCTCTTATAATATATTTTTTAATAATATTATTATAATTTCAAATCATCAAACTGTCAAGTTTAATTTAAAATAACCTACAAAAGATAGGCACTACACAAACATTTTTTTCGTAAAAAACAACTCCATTTTATTAAGGGCTAATAATAATCAAGTTGCTATATATCTTCATTATAATTAAATAATAAAAAAATTAAGTGTTCTTACAGAATATTTAAAACCTATAATAAATATGGTTGACATTTTGGTGAATTTAAGCTATTATGTAAATAGAGATTTGCTCATAGAACGTGAGTAAGGTAATTAAAAAAATGTTCACTGATAAGATTGCTCTTGTGCTTAGCATGGGAGCAATTATTGCGTAATAGATAATTAATAAGGATACGATGAAATTTATTTTTTTGACAGAACAATTTTATAATGATATTTATTTGTAAATTAAAAGGATATAATAAAAGTGAAAAAAACTGAACAAATATTAAAAGACTATTTTGGATACGACAAATTTCGTGATGGTCAATTAGATATAATAGATGAAATATTATATGGCAATGATGTTTTGGGAATAATGCCAACAGGTGCTGGTAAATCTATTTGTTTTCAAGTTCCAGCTATGGCGATGGAGGGGATAACTTTAGTTGTTTCACCGTTGATTTCGCTTATGCAAGATCAAGTGAAAGGTTTAATTCAATCAGGCATTAAAGCTGCATATATAAATTCTTCGCTAACACCAAGGCAAATCGACATGGCTTTGCACAATGCCAAAATGGGTATGTATAAGATAATTTATGTTGCTCCTGAAAGGTTACTGACTGATAATTTTCTTGCGTTTGCACAAAATACAAATATTTCAATGATTACTATTGACGAAGCACATTGTATCTCTCAGTGGGGACAAGATTTTAGACCTAGTTATGCCCAAATTCCTGAATTTATTAATATTTTACCAAAAAGACCTGTGGTATCAGCATTTACTGCAACAGCAACAGAACAGGTTAAAACAGATATAGTAGAAATATTGCAACTTAATAATCCTTTGGTATTGGTAAGTGGTTTTGACCGTGAAAATTTATATTTTGAAGTGAAAAATTCACATGATAAAATTGCTGATTTACTTGAATTTTTGGAAGATAAGAGAGATAAAAGCGGTATTGTTTATTGTGCTACAAGAAAAGCGGTAGAGCAAGTTTGCGAGGAACTTGATATTCAAGGATTTTCGGTTAAAAGATATCATGCTGGACTTAGCCAAGATGAGCGTAAAAAAAATCAACAAGAGTTTATTTTTGATGATATTAAAATAATAGTAGCTACAAATGCGTTTGGTATGGGAATTGATAAGTCGAACGTCAATTTTGTTGTGCATTATAATATGCCAAAAGATGTCGAAAGTTATTATCAAGAGGCTGGTAGGGCAGGGCGTGACGGTTCACCTGCACATTGTCTAATGCTTTACAGCGGACAGGACGTTATAACTAATCAATTCTTAATTGAAAGTTCTCGTGATGTTACATACGAAAGTTATGAGATTGAAAAAAATCTGAAAGAACTTGCATATAAAAGACTTAAAGAAATAACTTTTTATTCAACCACTAACGAATGTTTGAGAAAATATATACTGAATTATTTTGGAGATAAAGCAGATAATTATTGTGGAAATTGTAGTAATTGTGATACGAAATTTGAGTTGATGGATGCTACTGAAGAAGCTAAAAAGATTATTTCTTGTGTTATTCGTGTTCATGAGCGTTTTGGAAAAGTTATGATTATTGATATTTTAAAAGGTAGTAAAAATAAAAAAATATTGGAATTAGGCTTTGATAAACTTTCGGTCTATGGAATTAGTGATTTAAGTTCAAACAGGCTTAGGTCGGTTATGGATAATTTGATTTTTAATGAGTATTTGGTGCAGACTGATTCGCAGTATTCTGTAATACAAACGACAGAAAAGTCAAAGGATATTTTGAAGGATAAAGCAACTTTTGAGATAAAAGTTGCAATGGAAAAAGAGAAAAAATCAGAAACTCAAAAGAAAAATAAAGACAAAGGAATACCAGCAGATAAAGAAGATTTATTTGAAAGTTTGAGAGAGTTAAGAGCTAAATTTGCAAAGGAACAATCAGTACCAGCGTTTGTAATATTTGGCGATTTTTCGCTAATTGATATGTGTAATAAATTACCTGTAAATGAAAATCAATTCCTTTCAGTTACAGGGGTAGGCAAATTAAAACAAGAGAAATATGGAGCAGAATTTACAAATTTAATTTTGCATTATTGTAAAAGTAAAGATATTAATTGTGATTTAGAAGTTGAAGTGAAAAAAAGAAAATCAAGTTCTAAAAAAGGTGAATTAGTTTTGCCAAGCGAAGAAATGATTTCTGAAATAAATATTACTGATGAAGAAATTCCAGTGAGTATGATTAACAATAACATCAACGATATGTTAGAATATTATGACTGTACAAAGACATCTGCTGTTAAAATTAGCGATTGGCTTGTGGGTGAGGGATATTTGAAAATCGAGCAAACAGAAGCAGGGAATACAAAAGTTCCAACAGAAACAGGATTTTCAAACGGAATAACTCAACAGGAAAAAACAGGGAATAATTATAGCTATAAAATAAATTTATACCCATCTACAATGCAAAAATTTATCGTAGAAAATTTATTGAACATATTAAAACTCAAAAAATGAGTTGTTTCAATATTAGCTAATAAAAAAGTAATAGTTCAAAGCAAATTTGGATGTCATACAAGAAAACAGCCAAAAACACCCCTAAAAGGGCAGCTTTTTATATCACATGGTCAATCTTTACGGCACTTTTATTCATCGGTGTCTTTATTGGTATTTTAGTAAGTTGTCAATTATCAAGTGAAACTACTTAACAAAAACTTGCCTAAAACCTTGAATTATGCTATAATTATACTATATTTTAAGTAGATTTTAAAGGTGGATAGAAATGTATTCTGATAAGATTTTGTATGACAAATTTTTGCAAGGTGACAATGATGCACTGGAAAAATTAATTGACATTTACAAACAGAGTTTAACTTTATTTTTATATGGATTTTTAAAAGACATGAAAGACTCTGAAAATATGATGATTGATGTTTTTGCCATGCTTGTAGTCAGTGGCGGAAAATTCAAAGGGCAGTCTAGCCTGAAAACTTATTTGTTTGCCATTGCAAGAAACGAAGCGTTGAAATACCTTAAAAAGAATAAATCGCATATTAGACTAGATGAAATTAGTGAAAATCTGTTTTGTTCCACTGATTTTGTAGAGGTTGATTTGTTAAAAAAAGAAAGTAACCGACAACTTTATAGCAACTTGAAACAGTAGAAAAAGCAAATTCATTCCCACTTTTTTCTCAAAATTCCCTGTTTTTTCAGCAAGTGGGAATGA
>JAWXUN010000251.1:0-2760 GCA_044426425.1 Clostridia bacterium
TTATAAACTATATTTTTCTAAATAAATTATAATATACAAAAATTTAATCAAAAAATCCGTGAGGATTTTCACATTACTTTTTCACTCTTCACTATTACCTTTTCACTAAGTTCCCACGTATGGGGTATGGAGGGAGCATACAATATTTTCCCAATATAAATAAAAAAGAAAGGTATATTATATTGAAAGAGAAAATCATTTCTAAACAGCTTTTTGTGCTGATGTTTTTATCGGCTTTCAGCTTTGTTTCTACACTTAGCAGTGATGCACTTGGCGATAATATTTGGGACAGTATTCTTTCTGTTTTTATTGCTTTTGGGCTCAATATCGCTTTGTCTATTCCGATTTTTTTGCTATTTAAAAAAGAAAATACTGTGCCAGAAAAAATAGCAGAAAGCATATATTTCAAGCCCTTAGCCTTGTTTTATTTATTGTTTTTTGTGCTTTCTAATTCTATCGAGATAACACAGCTAGAGAATTTGTTTATCAACACAATTTTTCCAGATGCACCTCCAATCATACTTGCGAGCTTGCTGTTGTTAGCCTCGGTTTATGGAGCAATTAAAGGTGTGGAGGCGGTTGCAAGGGCAAGTTATTTTGTTTTTGTCTTTGCTTTGATAGGACTTGTTTTGATTGTTTTGGGCAGTTTTTATCTGATTGATATAGATAAAAGAGAGGTGTTTTTTTATAACGGAACAGACGATATGCTGTGGAACACTGTTGTAATTTTTTCTCGTATAAGCACCTTGCCACAGCTTGCAATACTGATTTTTTGTGTGAAAGACAAGGCAAAAATCACAGGTTTTTTTACAAGTCAAATCTGTGTGGCGACTGCTTGTGCATTGATTTTTGTAATTCTTGTTTTATGCATGGGACGTTTTGCAAGCACACAAATTTATCCGATTTATACCCTGTTCACAGTTGCAAAACTCAAGCCACTAGAAAGGCTAGACTCAATCTTTAGCTTTGTTTGGTTAATGATTTTCACGCTAAAATTATCGGTGAGCTTTGTGGCGATAAAAATATTTTTTGACAAAAAAGCGGTGTATATTTCGGCTGTTATTATGCTTTTTCTTTCCACAAGTTTTGTTGGAATAAGCGTTTTGCCAACAAGTTATATTCAACTTTTTTTGATTATCCCAAGCCTGATTTTAGGCTTTTTTGTGCCCCTATATTATCTTAGAAAAGGAAAAAAATGATGAAAAGAGTGTTAGTTTTTCTCTCTGTTTTAATTGTGCTTACAAATTTTTCTGCTTGCACAGCCGACTTGTATCAACACTTGATTATAAAGGGTTTTGGCATTGATAAAGATGGCGACCAATACATTGTTTCTGTCAGATATGCAAGCATAGAAAATGAAGAGGGAGAAGATGTTTTTTTTGTAACAGGAGAAAGTGTGTACGACGCACTGAACAAAATATCGGTAGAAACTGGCAAAGTGCCCCTATATTCTAGTGCGAGCTACATAGTTTGTAGCAGTGCCGTGGCAAGTGAGGGCTTGGATAAATCACTGGACTTTTTTGTCAGGTATTTCAAGGCTAAACCAGTTATCAGACTCTTTGTGACAGATGGAACTGCCAGTGATATTTTGAACGCAAAAAAAGACGATAAATTAATATCGTCAGATGTTATTGTGGACAGCACAGACAACTCAGAAAATAGCGGAAAAAGCGTTTCTGCAACAGTTATGAGTTTTGTTGCAGACTCAAAAAGTGAGTCAAAATCTAGCGTTTTGCCAATGATTTCACTTCAAGACGAGAGTTACAAATGCCTTGAAACAGCAATGTTTTATGACTACGAGCTGGTAGATTTTTTGAGCGAAGAACAAACAAATGCATACCTCACACTTAGCGGAAATTTGCAGAACGCAAGCATGGTTATAGAGGGCGAAAACGGCGAAAAAGTAACAACAGAAATTGCTGTTTCTAGTGCAGATATAAATTCAAAAGACGGCGAAAATTTTGAGATAAATATAGAGATAAAAGCAGTTCTTGTGGCTATTCCTTTTGAAAACACAACAGAAAGTTATGAATATTTAGAAACAAAAATTTCAGAAGAAATAAGCCTTTTGGCAAATGATTTGCTAACAAAAATCACCGAAAATTCTTGCGACATACTCGGATTTTCTAATTATCTATACAAAAGCAACAGCACGCTTTGGAAAGAAAAAGCCGAAACATTTGCAAATAATTTTAACAAGATAACAACAAGCGTTAATATAAAAACAAGTTTTGTTAAAACAGGCGAAGAGGACAGCGGAATGGGTTGAAATTTTAAATAAAAAATTTTGAATTATCTATTGATTAATGATAACAAATATGTTATCATGTTACAAAAAAGAAATAGAACAAGCAAAAAGACTTTTTAGAAAGGAGCAATACGTAATGAGTATAAATATTAATGGCGAAAAATTTTCTACTTTTTCGGATTACATCAATGACGAAAACAAGGTGAGCAAGGCAGAAAAAGCACAAGTGGATTTTGAGGCAGAACTTATAGGAAAAGTTGTGGAAGCTAGAGAAAAACAAGGGCTATCACAAAGAGATTTAGCAGAAATATGTGGCATGAAACAGCCAGCCATAGCAAGACTAGAAAGCATGAGAAGTACACCTCAAATAGATACTTTGTTCAAAGTTTTGGGGCATTTGGGATACACACTATCAATTGTTCCGTTAAACGAAAAATAATCAAACAAAAGTCTGTATATTTTGTTATATACAGGCTTTTTATTTTCCAGAAATTTTCTTTGAGATAAACTTG
>JAWXUN010000252.1:0-2760 GCA_044426425.1 Clostridia bacterium
GGTGTTGGCAACACCTATTTTTCCGGGCCGTCGCCAGCCAAGTATTTTCAGCACAAACGAGCTTAACTTCTGTGTTCGGAATGGGAACAGGTGGACCCTCGTTGTAATCATCACCAACTGTGTGGTTGTCGCTGTGTCTTTCAGCGACTCATATATAATACCACATCTAAATGTATTTGTCAACACTTTTTTTAAAATTTTTTTAAAAAACTTTTAATTGGCAATTAATTTGCTCTTTTTCAGTGCCATAGAAATAACATTATATAGGGCGACCGAAACGATAACAGCGATGATTGCATTGATTGTTGAAGTACCAAATTTTGTTATAATAGATGGTATAAGTGCCTCTGGTGCACTGCCCTCCAAAATGCCTTGGAAATAACTTTTTGAAAGATAAAGAATAATATATGCGATTTGTCCCAAAATTGCTCCGATAATTCCCATAAGGAATTTTTTGTTTTTTGCAAGAAGCATAAACAAACCAGGGATACAAGCTAAGACAAATTTGAATGCGAATGTGAATGGTGCAGAGGCAATGTATGCTGGGTTTGTTAGGTCGTAAAGACCAGAGCCAATTCCTGCTGCCAAGCCACCGCCGATAGGTCCAGCGATTAATCCAGCCAAAATGCAGATAGAGTTGCCAAGATGAATTCTTGTGACATCACCAATTGCAACTGGGATTGGCACGCTGATAAAGTTTGACACAAAGACAAGTGCTGCCATAACCGATGTTAGTACGATAAGGTGTAAACTGTTTTTTTGCTTGAACATAATTCATTTCCAACTTTCTATTGTTTTTTCTACAAATATATATTATAATAAAACTGTCATTGTGTAAATAGACAGATTAAGAAAATTTGAGAGGTACAGTTTTATGAAGATAACAGATTTTATGTTTGAAGTAGACAAAAGTTCCAAAGAATATATATCCACACAAATTTATGAGAATATAAAAGCGAAGATTTTGGATAGTTCGTATAAGCACAAAGACAAGTTGCCGTCTATCAGAGAGGGTGCAGAAAAGCTCTGTGTTAGCAAGACGGTTATAAGCTCGGCATATTTTCAGCTATGCACAGAGGGGTACACAGAGAACATAGCGTACAAAGGTTATTATATCTGCAAAATTCGTGGAATAAAAACGAATAACAGTTCGCTAGATTTAGATTATCGAGATCAAAATATTGTCTATATAAATGATGGAATAGACGAAGAAGCTTTTCCGAAAGACGTTTGGCGAAAAACATATAACAAAATGATACTCGGAAACGATGTAGATTTTACTTGTCAGGGTGACGAACAGGGTGAGTATGAACTGAGAAAAGCGATTGCTGATTTTGTTAGAGCACACAGAGATTGCAAGGTTTTGCCAGAGCAAATTGTTGTTGCAAGTGGTATTCAATCTTTGATTTCTCTTCTGATTAAAATAACAAAAAAAAATTGCAGTTCGGTATATCTCGAAATGCCGTCGTATAAAAAAGTGGAATATGTTTTTAGGGATTATGATTATGAGATAAAAAAAGTTCCTGTGTTAGAGGGGGGCATAAATATAGAAAGCTTGGCGAACTGCGAAAATAGTTTTATCTATGTCAGTCCGTCTTATCAATATCCACTCGGAAATTTAATGCCGATTGACAAGCGGTTGGAGCTTATTAATTATGCAAAGGAAAAAAATTGTCTTATAATAGAAGACGACTACGCAAGTACAATACGCTACGACAGCAAGCCGATTTCTTCTTTGCAGGGGCTAGATAGCTTTGACAATACAATTTATTTAGGTTCTTTTTCAAAGACTTTTCTTCCGTCGCTTAGGATTAGTTTTATGATTTTGCCAAAAAAAATTCTGGGAGATTACTACAAAATCAAATCAAAATATACCCACACTTGTTCAAAGCTAGAGCAACTCACTCTGGCAAAGTTAATTTCTAGCGGTCAGATGGAAAAAAATCTTAGAAAAATAAATAACATATACAAGCAAAAAAATCAGCTTATCACAAAATATATAAAAGAAAATTTTGCCGACAGACTAATTGTGCACAACAATCAATCAGGTTTTCACATAATTCTTTCGTGCAAAACAAAGCGTGATATAGATTTTTTAGAAGAGTTGAAAAATGAATTTCTTTTAATTGAAATTATAGAATTTAAAGAAGAAAATTTGCTTTTTCTTTTCAGTTTTAGTGGTCTAAAATTAGAAGAAATTCCAAAAACGATTAATGTTTTAGCAAAAATATTAAAGATTTAATTTTTTTATTTAATATCACAAAAATGACATAATAGTTACAATTTTGTAATTTTGTAAGGGCTTTACATTACAAAACTGTAACAGTATTTTTGTGTGATATGCACAACTGCTTTGTATATAATTATACATATTGTAGAAAATAGAAAAAACCATTGTTTATCTTGACAAGAGATATATTTCTGTGTTAATATTATATCATAACATTCAGAAAAGGTTCACAAAGGATACACTGGGTGTTTTTTAAAGAGGCTAATTTACAAGATTTGTTCTTGTTTTATTAGATATAAAAAAAGGGAGGTTTCATATTTTATGAAAGCGAAAAAAATCTTAGCCATGATTATGGCAGCGGCACTTTCAGTTAGTGCTTTCACAGCTTGCTCGGCGGCGGAAAGTTCTAGCACATCGTCTGCAGACTCAAGTTCAGACTCAAGCACATCTTCAGAAGAAGAAGGCGAAGACACAAACATGGACGGCGACTTACAACTTAACGAGCCTGGTGCATTGCCACTAGTTTTAGG
>JAWXUN010000016.1:0-15030 GCA_044426425.1 Clostridia bacterium
CCAACCAAGGCGAGGCAATGTCACTTAGACTTACAGAAAAAAGTTTGATAGAAAGTTTTACAGATGATACAATCAGCATGATGTCCGCAAGCACGGCTAACACGCTAAAAGACTTGATGAGCGGTGTTGTGAGTGGATATTATAGCAAAGCGATTTTTAACGAAATGGATGTTTGTGCAAAAACAGGCACAGCAGAAGTTGGCGGAGATCAAGATGCAAACAGTTGGATTGTTGGTTTTTCTGACGACGAAGAAACACCCTATGCCTTTGTAGTAGTTGTCGAGGACGCAGGTTCAGGCATGGGCACAGCAGGGTATATCGCAGGGGAATTGTTGGAGTATTTGTCATAAAACGCAGAGGGATTTATAATTCACAATTCACAATTCACAATGCACAATGCACAATGATTGTGGTGGGGAATTATACGTGGTGGGAAAAAATTCACAATTCACAATTCACAATGCACAATGATTGTGGTGGTGTGTTCAACGTAGGGTGGGGGCTTGCTCCCACCGTGGGAACTTAGTGAAAAGGTAATAGTGAAGAGTGAAAAAGTAATGTGAAAACCCTCACGGATTTTTTGATTAAAGTTTTGTATAGTATAATTTATTTAGAAAAATACAGTTTATAAAACAATATATAATTAAGAAATCGCAAGATTTCCACCACAATTGTGAATTATGAATTATGAATTGTGAATTAAATCCTCCCCTTAATCAAACAAAGAAAGGTTTATTTTTTAAAAAATGAGTATATTAAATGTAGAAAACGTTAGCCACGGCTTTGGTGCTAGAAAAATTTTGGAGAACGTCTCTTTTCGTATGTTAAAAGGTGAGCATATCGCTCTTGTTGGTGCAAATGGCGAGGGTAAATCTACCTTTTTGAATATAATCACAGGCAAATTAGCCCCAGATGTTGGTGATGTTTCTTGGTGTAATCACATCACAACTGGTTTTTTAGACCAAAGCAGTACACTGACAAAGGGCAAAACAATCAGAGAAACTTTGCACGAGGCTTTTGAGAATATGTATAGTCTTGAGAGCGAAATGCTAAAAAAATACGAGATTATGGGCGACTGCGAGGGCGAAGAGCTTGACGAACTTATGGAAGATGTCGGAGTTATTCAAGATATTCTAGAAACTGGCGGTTTTTATATGCTCGACTCACGTATCGAGGAATACGCAAACGGCTTAGGGCTTGGCGATATCGGACTAGACAGAGATGTCAGCGAGTTAAGCGGTGGGCAAAGAACAAAGGTTTTGCTCACAAAATTGTTGTTAGAAAACCCAATGGTTTTGTTGCTTGACGAACCGACTAACTACCTTGACGAAAACCACATTAACTGGCTGACAAACTTTTTGCAAAACTACGAAAATGCATTTATGCTTGTGTCGCATGATGTAAATTTTCTTAACAAAGTTGTCAATATTGTATACCACGTTGAAGACGGAATTTTGAACAGATACAAGGGCGATTACACAAATTTTGAGCAAATGTATCAGCTAAAAAAACGTCAAATTGAGCAAGCTTATGAAAAGCAACAAAAAGAAATTGAGCATTTAGAAAAATTTATTGCAAAAAACAAGGCGAGAGTCGCAACAACAAACATGGCGAAAAGTAGACAGAAAAAACTTGACAAAATGGAGATAATCGAGCTTGCTCCAACCAAGATGAAACCGATTTTTTCTTTTGAATACGCACGTACTCCTGGGCGATTTTTGATAGATGCACAGGACATTCAAATTGGCTACGACGAGCCACTGACAAAGCCGATGAAACTGCAACTTGAGCGTGGCAAAAAAATTGCTATTAAAGGTGTTAACGGACTCGGAAAATCTACGCTTTTAAAAACACTGCTAAAAATTATTCCAAGCATTTCTGGCGAAATCGACCTAGACCCATTTGTTGAATGTGCATATTTTGAGCAAGAGGCAAACGCAAGCAACAAAACAGCTATGCAGACAATTTGGGATTTATACCCATCGTTAACAAACGCACAAGTACGTGCTTCACTCGCAAAATGCGGACTGACAACAATGCATATCGAAAGCCAAATGAAAGTTTTGAGCGGTGGCGAAAATGCAAAGGTCAGACTCTGTGCACTGATGATGAGAGCCTCAAATTTATTGGTGTTAGACGAGCCAACAAACCACCTTGATGTAGATGCAAAGGACTCGCTAAAAACTGCGATTAAAAACTACAAAGGCACAGTGCTTTTGGTTAGCCACGAACCAGAATTTTATGAGGATATAGTAACAGATGTTTGGAATTTAGAGCAATGGACAAACAAGATAATTTAGAATGTAAAAATTAAAAAAACATAAAAAAATGTAGGGAAGGGGCTTGCTCAAGCCTGTTGATTAGCGTAAAATTAGGGTATATTTTGTAGGGTAGGGCTTCCATGCCCTACCACAGTTTAGTTGTAACTTTCGGTAGGGGGTAGAACCTAAGCGTGTTGATTAGGGAAAATACCTTTGTAGGGACACGGCGAGCCGTGTCCGTTTATCCCCTATAAACATTATTTTTAGATGATTTTATTGTTTTAGTGAACAATAATTTTCGGACATGGCACGCCATGTCCCTACAAAAAAATGTAATCAACACGCTTGAGCAAGCCCCTTCCCTACAATTTTGGTTAATGCGACATATTAGAATGCTCCGTCTGAGTCGTCTTTTTCTCTTTGTACCGAATTATTTTCACCGTCTTTTGCAAGAAGGATTGGTTCTTTTGTTGTTGCGTTTTCAACTTTTACTTCTATGCTTGCGGACTCTAAACCTTTTGAGCTTGCTGTGAACTTGATTGTTCCCATTTCTTCTGTTGTTTTTAGAATAGCTAGTGCTAGACCGTTGAACAATTTTCTGCTTGGGACTAAATCGTCTTCCATTGAAAGTGGGTCGCCATTGCCACAACCGACAAATGTTCCAACACCATCAACATCAAAATCAATTTTGTTGTTAGCGTTTGGACAATGAATTCCATCTTTATCAAGCACATCAACTTTAACAAAAACATTATCCTCGCCAGAAGCCTCGTAAGCTCTGTCACGAACGATTTCTAAATTAATTTTGCATGGCTCACCTGCTGTTTTGTGGCTAACTCTTGCAACTTCTTTTCCATCGTTATAGGCAACAGCAACTGTTTCGCCTGCTTTGTACTCAACATAGTATTTAACAACTTCTCTTTTTGGGCTTGGTCTTCTGCCCATTGAAACGCCGTTTACAAAAAGCTCTACTTCGTCAGTATTTGAAACTAAATCGACTTGAATTTCTCCAATTCCGTCCTCAAAAGTCCAGTGTGGGTACATATGAATTGTTGGCTCTTTTGCCCATTTAACTCTGTAATGATGACCTGCATCTTTCATAAATCCACATAAATCCATAATACCAAATCTTGACACTGTGCCTGGCCAATCGAAAGGAATAAGCTCGCCACGATAATCAAAACCTGTCCAGATAAAGTATCCAGCAACAAAATCTCTGTCTGTTGCAGCCATTGTTTCCATTGGAGTTGAACCCCATGTTGGATATGTTTCGCAGTATTCGCTAACATTATATTTTCTTTTTTCGTTAGCATAAATCATGATATCTTTAGCTGTTTCGCTAAAATATGACATATCTTTTTCTTCTTCTCTCATGAGGTATTGTCCTCTTGTTGTGAGAGTTGAGGCATTCTCTGTGCCTATCATGCATCTATCCGTAAATTTTTCGTGGATAATGTCGTAAGTGTCAAAATTACGCATACAGTTATAGTTAAGTCCGAAAACATCCATGTGTAGTCCGTTTTCCTCGTGCCACTCTGTTAGCTCTCTCCAGTTGCAGTTATTTGCATAAGTGCATGGTCTTGTGCTGTCTAACTCGTGAGCAACTCTGAGCATATTATTAACTGATCTAACCGCAAGTTTTGTGCCGTGCACAGCCATTTCTTCGTTACCAATTGACCAAATAAAGACAGATGGATTGTTTCTATCTCTTTTGATTAAGTCAATCATTTGACCCATATATTCTTTTGAAGAGCTCATTAGTCTAACTTCGTCCATAACCAAAATTCCGAAATCGTCACAAGCTTCTATCAAATATGGAGATGGTGGATTGTGTGAGCATCTATAACCGTTACAGCCCATTTGTTTTAGCAAATAGATTTTTTGTCTGATAACTTCTCTTGACATCGCACCGCCAACACCTGCAAAGTCGTCATGCACACAAACGCCCTGAACTTTTACTTGTCTGCCGTTTAAAATCAAACCTTTTTCATAGTTAAATTCTATATCACGAATACCAAAAACTTGGTTTACGTTATCGACAACTTCACCAGCAAAGACAACTTCTACATCAACTGAATATTTATATGTGTTATCTATATCCCATCTTGTGATGTTTTCTAGTTTGATTGTTTGGCTAGTGTTTTGATCTTTATACGCTGTTATTTCTACATCATTTGATGCAGTTGCAACAGCTTTTCCGTCTTTGTCAAGAATTTTGTAATTAATTGTTGCTGTGCCTGATTTTTCGCCAATATTTGAAAGCTCTGTATTTACAGTGATTTCTGCATTGTCGCCCTCAGTTTTTGAAATTACTTGAATACCACTTTGTTTAACTTTTAGTTTGTCAGTTACAACAAGTCTAACATCACGATAAATTCCGCCAGCCTCGTACCACCAACCCTCAAATTTTGTAGCATCAACTCTAACAGCAATAGCATTGTTTTCGCCGAACTCTACAAAATCAGTGATATCAAAATTAAAACTTGTGTAGCCGCTTAGGTGACGGCCAATAAAGCTTGCGTTAACGTAAACTTCGCAGTCACGGAAAACTCCGTCAAAATCTATTGTAACAGATTTTCCCTCGTCGCTTGCATCTAGGAAAAATTCTTTTCTATACCAAGCTACACCTGTGCTCAAAAAGCCTTGTGAGTTTGGCACGTTTTTGTCGTAAACCGCTCTGTAATGTCTTAAGTCGTGAGGAACTGTAATCTCGTCCCAATCCTCTGTTGGATAGCCAACTTTGCCTATGCCACAGTTAGCTGCTTTCATAAATCTTGGTGTTTCAAAAACAATTGAGTGAACGCTCTCAAAACAAGTGTTTGCTATCTCTCCGTCGTAAAAATACCAGTTAAAATTCATGTTATAAATATTTCTCATATTTTATATCTCCTTTTTTTATATTAAGGCAATTTTTTGCCTGTTGATAAATAAATCTCGTACCATTCTTCTCTTGTTAATGTAAACTCTGTTGATTTGCATACATCAACAAATCTTTGGATATTTGTTGTTCCTGCTAGGGTTTGGATTTTTGCTGGATGTCTGTTTATCCATGCTATTGCAACAGATGTTTTGCTAACAGAATATTTTTCTGCTATTTCTGCAAGTTTTTGGTTTAAAGCAGGGTATTTGTCGTTATCTATAAAAGTACCTGAGAAAAAACCAGATTGAAATGGTGACCACGCTTGAATTGTTACATCGTTCAATCGACAATAATCCAAAATATATCCATCTCGGTTAATTCCAACATCGTTTTTCATGTTAACATTTAAACCGCTGTCAATCATTCCACACTCTGTTATACTTAACTGTAATTGATTAATTTCTATATCAACATCACAATATTTTTTTAATAATTCTATTTGATAAGGGTTTTGATTACTAACACCAAAATGCCTAACTTTTCCAGATTTTTTTAGTTCAGAAAAAGCCTCTGCAACTTCTTCTGGTTCTACAAGAGTATCTGGTCTGTGCAAAAGAAGACTATCGACGTATTCTGTTCTTAGGCTCTTCAAACTTTTGTCTACTGACGATAAAATATGCTCCTTTGAAAAATCAAAAGAAACACCAGACACAATTCCACATTTTGTTTGCAAAATCATTTTCTCTCTGATAGAAGAATTCATCTCTAATGCTTCGGAAAAATGTTTCTCACATTCTCCTTTTGCATATATATCTGCGTGGTCAAAAAAATTTGCTCCAAGCTCTATCGCTTTTTCAACAAGTGCTTTTAAATCTTTTTTGTCTAATTTTGTAATCCTCATGCATCCTAAAGCGACTTGTGGTACTACAAAATTGCTTTTGCCAATATTAATATAATTCATAAGCCAATCCCTTTCAATCGCAAAGTGTTTAATAAAAATTATACACTAAAAAACATTTTGTGTAAAGAACAAAAATTACATTTTTTATTCTTGCATATTATTCAACACGGTTTCTAAGAGTTCCATAGACTTTCTTCCTTTTAGTTTCACGCTTAAATATGGGGTTGTGCCTGAACTTGACAGAAGAATTTCGCCTTTCATTTTGCTGACTAACTTTGTTACTGTTTCCATTTCAATTTTATCTAAGAATATAAGCAGATTTTCTCCTCTTTGTCTAACTTCTTTGATAAAAAGTGAAATTGCTTTGTTTCTTAAGAGTGCAATTTTTATGAGTCCCTCAACAGATGTTGGAGGTTCGCCAAAACGGTCGATTAATTCATCCATAACATCTTGTGAATCTTCTTCGTTTTGGATATCGGCAATTCTTCTATAAATTTCTAGCCTGTTTTGAGTACTGCTGATATATTTTTCTGGGATATGTGCATCAATTTGCAAGTCAATCGCACATTCTCGGCTAATCGCTGGTGCATCCTCGCCTTTCATCAGTGCAACTGCTTCGTTAAGAAGTTTTAGGTACATATCATAGCCGACACTTTCCATGTGTCCGTGTTGTTCTCCACCTAAAACATTACCAGCTCCACGAATTTCTAGGTCACGCATGGCTATTTTAAAACCACTGCCAAACTCTGTGAACTCTCTGATTGCAGAGAGTCTTTTTTGTGCAATTTCTGTTAGAATTTTATTTTGAGCATAGGTGAAATATGCAAACGCTCGCCTGCTACTACGCCCTACACGTCCTCTGATTTGGTGAAGTTGCGAGAGTCCTAACCTGTCTGCGTTGTCGATAATCAGCGTGTTTGCATTTGGTACATCCACACCTGTTTCGATAATTGTTGTGCACACTAGAACATCAATTTCGTGCTCTACCATTTGTCGCCAAACTTCTGACAATTCTTTTTCGTTCATTTTTCCGTGGCCAATTCCGACTCTTGCCTCTGGCACTCGTGAAAAAATTCCGTTTGCTATACCACTTATAGAGTCAACATCGTTGTGGAGATAAAAAACCTGTCCGCCTCTTCTGAGTTCTTTTCTTATTGCATCGGCAATTATGCTATCGTCGTGCTCCAAAACATAGGTCTGAACTGGGTGTCTGTCTTGCGGTGGCTCGTCAATTACGGACATATCTCTTATGCCAGAAAGTGCCATGTTCAGTGTTCTTGGGATAGGTGTAGCTGAAAGAGTCAGAACATCTGTGGTTTTGCACATCTCTTTCATTTTCTCTTTTTGTGCAACACCAAACCTTTGCTCTTCGTCTATTATCGCCAGTCCTAAATCTCTGAAAATTACATCTTTTGAAATAATTCTGTGTGTGCCTATAATCATATCTATGTCGCCACGGCGAAGTTGTCTTAGTATCTCATTTTTTTGTCCTGTTGTTCTAAATCTTGATAACAATTCTACTTTTATCGGAAAATCTCCCAATCTTTTTAGGACAGTTTGAAAATGTTGCCACGCTAGAACGGTTGTAGGGACTAGCAAAGCACATTGTTTTCCAGCTGTTATGCATTTGAACGCAGCTCGTAAAGCGACTTCTGTTTTGCCAAAACCAACGTCGCCACATAGAAGTCTATCCATTGGAATAATCGACTCCATATCGTTCTTGATTTCTGCAATACAGCGTAACTGGTCGTCTGTTTCTTCGTACTCAAAATGAGCCTCAAAGTCCTGTTGCCACGCATCGTCTTCTGGAAAAGCAAATCCTTTTTGCTCCATTCTTTGAGCATATAATTTTATGAGTTCTTTTGCTATATTCTTAACAGCAGAGCGAACTTTTGACTTAGCTTTTTGCCACTCTGCACCACCTAAACGGTGAACTTTTACAAGTCCGTCTTCTCTAGGGCCAATATATTTTGCAACAGTATCAAGCTGTGTTACTGGTACATATAATGCATCTTTTTTTGCGTATTCAATCTTGATATAATCTTTAAGCATACCTTGTACGTCCATTTGATGAATACCTTGGAAAATTCCAATTCCGTGTGTACTTTGAACAACAAAGTCGCCTACATTTAGTTCTGCAAGGCTATAAATTGCCTGTGCATTTTTGTCTTTTTTTGATTTTTTGACTTTCGCCTTTGAACCACTGCCCATTTTTCCGTGAGAAATAACAGCGAGGTCTGCAAAAGGAATTTCAAAGCCTGAGGACAAAAAGCCAGTTGTGATGACAACTGTACCTTTTTGCACAACCGAAAACTTATCTACATATTGAGCGGGAATATTTGCATTTCTTAGGTCGTCCTCCAAAACTTTTCCAGCTCTATCTCCACCAACAAGAACAACACAACGCAATTTTCTGTTCATGATAGACTGCAAATCTTCTTTTAAAAGCTCGACACTACCACCCCAAACAGAGAGCTGTTTCACGCTCATGTTCAAGAGAGTTTTTGTTGGAATTTCATAAGTTCCTCTTGCAAAATTATCGAGCATTAATGTTGGAATTTTTTCGGCTTTTGAAAGTGCATATACCCAATCTTCGCTGTGCTTATCAAGCCCTTTGCAGAGTATACCTTCGGCTAGATAATCCTTTATATCCTCGTGAATTTGCCATGTTGAAATGCGGACTTTTTCCTTGAGCTTGTTGCCCTCTGAAAAAACCAAAAGAGAGTCTGTTCGGCTAAAATAATCAAACAGCGTAGTTTCTTTTTCGTATACTAAAGAAATAAACTTGTCGAGGTTTGAAATATGCGAGCCAGACTCTAGCTTTTGACATTCTTTTTCAAGAATTTCTTTAGCTTTTACAGCTGTTTTTCCTCTGAGTGTCTTTGAATGTTCTCTAATTTTTTTAACTAACAAATCTGTGCTTTTCGGAATAATTTCGATAGCTGGAGATATGTCTATTTTTTCTATTTTTTCATCTCTTCTTTGTGTGTCTAAATCAAAATAAGAAATGCTGTCTATATCGTCGCCCCAAAACTCAATACGCACAGGTTTGTCTGTTGCAGGCGAGAAAAAATCTATAATGCCACCACGGTGGCTGAACTGCCCTGTGCCGTCAATCTGTTCTGAACGGCTGTAACCACATAGGCTGAGGAGTTCGATTAATTTACTTTGTGATATCTCTTGCCCCTCTTCAATCGTAAGGGTTCTTTCAATCAAGTCCATTTCAGGAATTGTCATTTGCAAGGCGGCATCAATCGTTGTTACAACACAAGAGCATTTTCCGCTTAAGAGTCTGCCCAAAGCCGCTAGTCTTTGTCTTTCGTAATCGTGAGAAACACCAGATGTATCTCGGAAGTTAAAGTCACGCAAAGGATAAAAAACAGAGTTTAGCCCCATGTTGTTCAGGTCGCTTGAGGTTCTGTTTGCCTCTGCCTCGTCCGAGCAAAGATAGAGCACTTTTTTGCCGTGCTCCGCTGAAAGAGCACTTGTGACAACAGCCTTGTGAATTGCCGAAAGACCTGTTACAACAGCAGGTACAAAAAAATTTTTGACAGCCGAAGAAAGCTCACGATATTCTTTTCCTGTTTTGAGTGATTCTAAGATAAATTTCATTCTTTGTTCCTCAACAGTTATAAAGGTTCATCGCCTTATCTGTGTTTCCGTTTACTATATGCACGACAGCATCGCAAGATTTTTCGGCAATTTCGTCAATCAATTTGCCATCGTTTTGTGTGAACTGAGATAGAACCCAGTCAGCAAGGTTGTAGTCTGGGTGTGGCTTTTTGCCAATACCAACTTTTATGCGTGGAAAATTATCACTACCACTTAAATAGATAATGTTTTTCATTCCATTTTGTCCGCCGTCGCTACCTTTTCTTCTAATTCTCATTTTGCCAACATCAAGCGAAATGTCGTCTAGGATAACAATGACATTTTCAGGCTTTATTTTATAAAAAGTCATGGCTTGCACAAGGGCTTCACCAGATAAATTCATAAATGTGTCTGGCTTTAAGAGCAAAACTTTTTTGTCGCCGATTTTTGCCTCTGACACAAGACTTTTGAATTTGAGTTTGTTTATGTTCACTCCGAGCTTTTTGGCAAGTTTATCTATAACGATAAACCCAGCATTGTGTCTTGTATTTTCGTATTTTTTTCCAGGGTTTCCAAGCCCAACTATAATATAGTCCAAAATTTCACCGTCCTCTTTAGTAGTTTCACACAACTATACTTGTTTTTTTTAATATTACTATAGTATTATGACAGAAAGCTGTCGATTTTTCAAGCTAAAATAAAAATAAGTTTAAGTTTTTTTGAAAAAAAGATATAATTTTTTCAAAAAAACTCTAGCATTTTGTAAATAAATTTGTTATAATAAATTTTGATAGAACTCAGCTAGAGTTTATTTATTTGGGTTTGATATGACAAACAGAAAAAAAATTCGGAGGTAAAATTAATATGTCACAAAAATTCGTTTATCAATTTAGCGAAGGCGACGGAAGCATGAGAGAACTTCTTGGTGGTAAAGGTGCAAACCTTTCTGAGATGACCAAATTGGGTCTTCCTGTTCCACAAGGTTTCACAATCTCAACAGAGGCTTGTACTCAATATTATGAGGACGGCAAAAAAATCAATGATGGTATCCAAGACGAAATTATGTCTAACATCATCAAAATGGAAGAAACAGTTGGCAAAAAATTTGGCGACAAAGAAAATCCACTTTTAGTTTCAGTTCGTTCAGGTGCTAGAGCATCTATGCCTGGTATGATGGACACTATCCTTAACCTTGGTCTTAACGACGAAGTTGTTGAGGCTATCGCAACTAAATCAGGTAACCCAAGATGGGCTTATGACTGTTACAGAAGATTTATTCAAATGTATTCTGACGTTGTTATGGAAGTTGGAAAAAAATTCTTTGAAGAACTAATTGACGAAATGAAAGAGTCAAAAGGCATAGTTAATGACGTTGATTTAACAGCTGAAGACCTTAAAAATCTTGCTGAAAAATTCAAAGCTGAATACAAAGAAGTTATCGGTCAAGATTTCCCAACTGACCCAAAAGAGCAACTTATGGGTGCTATCAAAGCTGTTTTCAGATCATGGGACAACCCAAGAGCAAACTTTTACAGAATGCAAAACGAAATTCCTTATTCATGGGGTACAGCTGTTAACGTCCAAATGATGGCTTTTGGTAACATGGGCGATACATCTGGAACAGGTGTTGCGTTTACTCGTGACCCATCAACAGGCGAGAAAAAACTTATGGGTGAGTTTTTGATGAATGCACAAGGTGAAGACGTTGTTGCTGGTATCAGAACACCACAACCAATTTCTCAACTAGCAGAAGTTATGCCTGCAGCTTATAACGAGTTTGTAAAAATCTGCGACGTTTTAGAAAATCACTACCATGATATGCAAGACATGGAGTTTACAATTGAAGATACAAAACTTTATATGCTTCAAACAAGAAATGGCAAAAGAACAGCTGCTGCTGCACTTAAAATTGCTTGCGACTTGTTAGCAGAGGGCATGAAATCAGAAGAAGAAGCTATTCTTATGATTGACCCTAAACAATTAGATGCTCTTTTACATCCACAATTTGATGTTAAAGCTCTAAAAAAAGCTGAGCCAATCGGTTCTGCTCTTGCTGCATCTCCTGGTGCTGCTTGTGGTAAAGTTGTTTTCACAGCTGAAGAGGCTGTTATCTGGGGCGAAAAAGGCGAACAAATTATTCTTGTTAGACTCGAAACATCTCCAGAAGATATAGAGGGTATGCACTATGCACAAGGCATCTTAACTGCTCGTGGTGGTATGACATCTCACGCAGCTGTTGTTGCTCGTGGCATGGGCACTTGTTGTGTTTCTGGTTGCACAGAGCTTAAAATCGACGAGGTTAATAAATCATTCACATTGAGTGGAAAAACATTTGTTGAGGGCGATTATATTTCTCTTGACGGTACAACAGGTAATATCTATGGCGAGGCTATCCCAACTGTTCCTGCTGACATCAGCGGAGAGTTTGGTCAAATCATGGAATTAGCTGACAAATTTAGAACTCTTAAAGTTAGAACAAATGCTGATACACCTAAAGATGCTGAACAAGCTATTGCTTTTGGTGCAGAGGGTATTGGTCTTTGCCGTACTGAGCATATGTTCTTTGACCCAGAGAGAATTGCTGCAATTCGTGAGATGATTTGTTCAGACACAGTTGAGCAAAGAGAAACAGCTCTTGCAAAACTAGAGCCAATGCAACAAGGCGACTTTGAACAACTATATAGCGTTATGAAAGGCTACCCTGTTACAATCCGTTTCTTAGATCCACCTCTACACGAATTTGTTCCTACATCAGAAGAAGATATCACTCTTTTAGCAAAAACACAAGGCAAAACAATTGCTGAAATCAAAGATATCATTGCTTCTCTTCACGAGTTCAACCCAATGATGGGTCACCGTGGTTGCCGTCTTGCTGTAACATATCCTGAAATTGCTGCAATGCAAACAAGAGCTGTTATCAAAGCTGCAATTAACGTAAACAAATCACAAACAGACACAAAAGTTGTTCCACAAATTATGATTCCACTAGTTGGAGAAGTTCGTGAATTAGCTTTTGTTAAAGAAACAGTTGTTGCAACAGCAGACGCAGTTATTGCAGAAGCTGGTGTTGAACTAAAATACGAAGTTGGTACAATGATTGAAATCCCAAGAGCTGCTCTAACAGCTGACGAGATTGCAAAAGAAGCCGAGTTCTTCTCATTCGGTACAAACGACTTGACACAAATGACATTTGGCTTTAGCCGTGACGATGCTGGTAAATTCTTGAACTCATACTATGAGAACAAAATTTATGAGAATGACCCATTTGCTCGTATAGACAAAAATGGTGTTGGCAAACTTGTCAAAATGGCTGTTGAGCTTGGTAAATCAACAAGGCCTGATATGCACTTTGGTATCTGTGGAGAGCACGGTGGCGACCCAACAACTGTTGAGTTCTGCCATGTAACTGGACTAAACTATGTTTCTTGCTCACCTTTCCGTGTGCCAATCGCAAGACTTGCTGCTGCACAAGCTGCACTAAAAAATAAATAATTTTAGCAAAAAATGCAAACCTCATTATCTCTCCTGTCAAAAGGAGAGATTTTGGGCATTGTATATTTTAAATAGGAAAATTTTTCCTAAAAATAAATAAAAGGAGCGATATTTTAATGAGCAAAAAACCTAACGTAATTGTAATTTACGCAGATGACCTTGGATATGGCGACCTATCATGCTACGGCGCACAAGATGTGCAAACTCCTAATGTAGATAAGCTTTTAGACGATGGTATCAAATTCAATTCTGGATATTCTACATCTGCAGTTTGTACACCAGCTAGATACAGCCTTTTAACAGGTGAGTATCCATTTAGAAACGCAGAAACAATGATTTTGCCAGGTGATGCAAGATGTATTATTGCAAAAGAGCAAATGACTTTGCCAAAAATCTTTAAACAAGCTGATTATTCAACAGCTGTTGTGGGAAAATGGCATTTAGGCATGGGCGACGGCAAAATTGACTGGAACAATCATATTTCACATTCACCAAACGATGTTGGTTTTGATTATTCTTTTGTATTCCCAGGCACAAACGACAGAACACCTTGTGTTTATGTTGAAAATGGCGATGTTGTAAACCTCGACCCAAATGACCCAATCGAAGTTAGCTACACACAAGAATGCCCTTATGAAGATATCCCTACATATCAAAAAAATCCAGAAATGCTCAGAATGCAATCTTCTCACGGACACAACCACAGCATCGTAAACGGTGTTGGACGTATCGGGTTTATGAGAGGTGGCAAAAAAGCTACTTGGAAAGACGAAGATTTAGCTGAAACTTTCTTAGGCAAACTAAAAGGATTTATTGACGATAATGCAGAAAAACCTTTCTTTGCTTTCTATGCTTTACATCAACCACACGTTCCAAGAATTCCAAACCCAAAATTTGTTGGCTCAACAAACCTTGGCCCTCGTGGCGATGTTATTGCTGAACTTGATTGGTGTGTTGGCGAACTAAGAAGCCACTTAGAGGCAAAAGGTCTTTTAGAAGACACAATCATAATTTTCTCAAGTGATAACGGCCCAGTTCTTAACGATGGTTACTATGATAACAGTGTTGAACTTTGCTTTAGACATAAACCAGCTGGCCCACTAAGAGGTGGTAAATACAGCAAATTTGATGGTGGTGCAAGAGTTCCATTCATCATTTCTTGGAAAAATCATCTTACAGCAGGCACTTCTGATGCACTTATCAGCCATGTTGACTTATCAGCAAGTTTTGCATCAATGCTAAATGTTGAACTACACGACGGAGAAGTTCCAGATAGTGAAAACCTTTGCGATTTAATCACAGGTAAATCAGGAAAAGGCAGAGATGAAGTTATGTTCGAGAGTATCAACAAAGCTATGGTTTTAAGACAAGGCAAATGGGAATACCTATCACCAAGTGCTGGTGCATGGATTAGCCCACAAACTAAAAACGAACTAGGCAACTCAATGGACAAATTGTTCTATAATATGCAATATGATATAGGACAAAAAGAAAATATATACCACAACTATTCAGAAATAGCTGACAAAATGGCTGCAAGAATAGACACAATCCTAGCAAGCAAACAAACAAGATAAGGGTAATTGTTACCTTTAAAAAATTGAATTTTTATTGTAGGGGCGGGGTTCATAGTCGGTAACTTAAGTAATAAGTAAAAGTGAAAAGTTAAGAGGTATAGCGGAAATCTTGCGATTTCTTAATTATATATTGTTTTATAAACTATATTTTTCTAAATAAATTATAATATACAAAAATTTAATCAAAAAATCCGTGAGGGTTTTCACATTACTTTTTCACTCTTCACTATAGCAACTTGATTATTATTAGGCTTATAAATAAGTGAGCAGAAATTTTGTCAGAAGTTTTAAAAACCACAGCTAATACTTTCGTATTAGCGAGGATTTTTAGAGCTTTTGGCAGGATTT
>JAWXUN010000017.1:0-14944 GCA_044426425.1 Clostridia bacterium
CTGTTAATAATGGAACATACGATATTTCTTATTCATTATACCCCGATGAAGCAACTGTTACTAATATTGCAGATGGTAACGATACAGCTTATTTAGTTGCAAATTGGGAAGATGGTAGTATAACTTTTAAAAACCTTGAAAAAACAGGATATGAATTTCTTGGTTGGAAATCTGATACTGGGGAAATATATTTTGCAGATGAAACAGTTACAATTTCTGAAAATGTTACATTCACAGCACAATGGAAAGCAAATACCTACACAGTATCTTTTGACGATAACACTACTGACACAGTAGGCAATATGCCGAGTTCGCAGACTAAAACGCATGGTGTATCTTTAACATTAAGAAGTAACACACCAACACGAACAGGTTACACGTTCCAAGGTTGGAGCACTTCAAGCGGAACTAGCAACACAGTAAATTATTTACAAAGTGCAAGTTACACAGCAAATGCAAGTGATATACTATACGCAGTTTGGGAAGCCAACACCTACACAGTAAGTTATAATGATAACACTACTGATACAGTAGGAAATATGCCGAGTTCACAAACTAAAACGTATAATGTTCCATTAATTCTAAGAGATAATACACCAACACGAGATGGATATATTTTCCAAGGTTGGAGCACTTCGAGTGGAATTGATAACACAGTTAATTATGCACAAGGTGCGACCTATACTGAAAACGAAAATCTCTTATTATATGCCGTATGGAAAACCGCAACAGATATTTACCCAGTGTTCATAGAACCAAACTCGTCATATAGAAATGATGTGGAAATTGTTGTAAGTTTTTACATTTATAATGATGGTGTGATTAATTTTACACCAAGCAATGCTGTTGATGTATCATTTGTTGCTACCGCAACATCATCAAGCGGAATAACAAGTATAATTTCTGATGAAAATTGTGATATCATTATTCCTGCGGACGAAAAAAATCTTGTGTATTTCAAAGTGCTTATTCCTAGCAACTGTCAAATTATAACATTTGATGTTTCTGTTTCAACATCAGAAACAGAAAGTGACATGACAAACAATTTAATTAGTGTAGAAAAAAATGTATATAGTACAATATCTTCGCAAACTGAAGATATTACCTTTGAAAATACACCAAACGGCTTTAGTATTCCTACTGCTAGTCTTATTTCTGTATCTGACTCTTGTTTTTGGAATGTATGGGAATGGGAAAATGGCACATTCAAAGATGTTAGCTATGGCATTCAGCTTTCAGCTGATGTTAATGTAACAGCAGACACAGCAGTTCAAACTGAAATTGTGAATGGTGATATAACAACGCTGAAATCGGGTTATGGTATTCAACTTTCAGCAGAAACAAATGTAAGTACTGCAAGCACTTATGAAACACCAAGCACCGATGCATATACAACAGCACAAAATGGAAATGTATATTTCCCAGAGTATGCATATTCTATGGTAACAAACAATTATCGTACATTGGAATTAGTTAGTGATACATTGATGTTTGAGCAAAATATATATACCAATACGTCAGACGGTCTATCAGATTTAAGAAGAGTTCATTTTGTTCCTTTGTGGTATCCGAATACAACATATACATTGAAAACATTTTTATATGATATTTGGACTCCTGCGGGAATGCTTTCTGTTTCGGATATTAATAGTCAAATTGAAATAGACGGAACAATTTACGAAGATTGGGTGCATTAATTGACAAACTAGACATCTTTACAAAAAAGCGTTATAATATACTTGTAAAAATAAATTATATATTTGCGGAGGTATATTATGAAAGTTTTAAGAGTTATTTTGGCAGTTTTTTTGAAATTATTTGACATTTTGGGTAAGATTTTTCTATTTCCATTTAGAGTTGTTCTTTTTCTAGCAGGTCTAGTTATGTATTTTGTTGCAACTTTTGGTGGAATTATCATGAATTTATTAGCTTTATTGTTTTTTGTAGGCGGACTTATATCGCTACCAAGTGAAACTTTAAGTTTATACACAAAGGTAGGAGTTCTTGTCCTTGCGTTTGTATGTTGGATAATACCTATGATTGCAAGTGCTCTAGCAGGTCTACTAATTGGACTATCAAGCTTTTCGTTCGGTCCTCTTGATATTGGCGATGGTTACGATTATTAAATTATTTAGAAAAGGGAGTAATTAATGAGTAAAAAGACTTCTCGCAGTGAAATGGTTTCTGTCAGAATTACAAAAGAAATGAAAGAAAAATTATTAAAAGTTGCTAAAGAAGATGATAGAACAATGGGATACATATTGTTTAAAATTGTCGAAGAAGCAGTAAAAACACTGTAAATTTATAATAGAGAGCCGAGCCAGTTATTAATTGGTTCGGCTTTTTCTATACAAAGAGGTAAAAATGGTTCAAGAAACAACAAAAAAATCCCACGCATTTTCAATTTCAATAATTGTACTTAGTATTTATTCGCTGTTAATTTTTTTAGAGCCGAAAATTTTAAATTATACGAACATTATTCCAAGTGAAATAAGCTATTGGATTAAGATATCTTTGTGTACTATTGTTTTGATATTTTCGTCCATATCGGATTTTAAAAAAATGGAAGTAACTGATAATGCAACAGTTGCATTAATTTATATTTCTTTATTAGATTATAGATTAGAAAATCTATGTAGCGGTTTAATATGTTTTTCAGTGTTTTTTTTAGTAGCAATGATAACATCTTTAGGCGGTGCAGATTGTAAAATTGTGTTTGGAGTAACAATTAACATGATTATTCCCTATTCCCTTTTTGCCCTGCTAATAGGTTTATCGGTATCAATCGTTTTTCAAGTAATTATTAAGTTAGTAAAAAAAGACGATTATAGTGTCAAATTTCCTTTAGTCCCATATTTAACAACTGGCTTTATAGCCCTAACAATTTTGAAAGAGGTAATTTTTTTATGAAAATTTTAAAAAACCGAATATTTTTAGCACTAATATGCGTATTACTATCAGCTGTTTGCGTATATAGTTTTTTACTAGCAAACAGCAGTGAAGATATCACCATCTATAAATTAAAAAGCGATGTAAGCCAAGGTGCTGTTATAACAGCTGATATGATTGAGTCTGTTGATGTTGGTTCTAAAGGTCTTGATAATGTTATAACAGACAAAACAGAAATCCTAAACAAATACGCAACTGAAGATTTGCTTGAGGGACAATTTATTTTTATTAATTCTGTATCAGAAAAAGAGGAAGAGCAAAAAGTTGGTCTTGAAAAACTAGACGGCGAACATTTTTTATATTCAATATCAGTGAAAAGCCTCGCTAGTTCCGTTTCATACAACATCCAAGCAGGTGACATTGTTTCTATTTACGTTATTGATGATTTTGGTGCAAGTTATTTAGATAATGCACTTAACTATGTAGAAATATACGATGTATATTCTTCAAGCGGTACTTCTATAAGTGATAACGGTGATGATGCTATTTCTACAATTTCATTTATCGTGAGCAAAGAACAACTAGAGAAAATTCATGAGTTTGAATACACAAAACAAATGCACCTTGCTTTAGTATATAGAGGTGAGGACGATACCAAAACTGAATATTTAGCAAAACAAGACGAGTTAATCAGCGAAGAAACACCAGTTGTAGAAATATCTATTGATAACATAGAACAAGGAGAAAGCGAATGAAAAAAATAATAATAACTGGAAACAGTGGTAAGACAATTTTTTCATATTTCCTTGCACAAAAAATGAGCAAAACACAAAAAGTTGTGCTTGTTTCAACTGATAGCGAAAAATCAATTTTCAAATGTCTGTTTCCACTTTCCACGGAAAAAGACAACGAAAAATCTCTTGCAAAGTTGCTTGCTGACCCTGTTGTCACAAAAAAAGATATATATGAAAATTCTCATATAATCAATGACAACTTACTTTTAATTTGCAACAGAGAAATTCAAGAGAATTTTCCCGAACCTACACAAATCAACTGTGCAAAGCTTTTCATGGGTATAGACAGTATTGCAGACACGTTAATAATTGATACATCTGACAGCCTTTTTGATAAATATGTTATGGCTAGTCAAAAGAAAACAATAATTAGTGTTACAACAAAAGATTTGCGTGGTTATCATTATAGACTAAAACATGGCGAGTCTGATATTAACTTTTTTTGGGGAAAAGAAACAGAGCAAGATATAGGTAAAACTTTCAAAGAAAAACCACTATCATTGCCTTTTGTCAAACAATTTTCAGCAATATACAGTACTGACGATATTAACAATATTTCACTGCCAAAAAAATATAAAAATCTTGTAAACTTATGTGTTGAAAAAATAGAAAAAGAAAATCTATCAGAAAACGAGGCAACTAATGTATAAAAAATTTCCCAAAACTCCTCACTATATTCAATTGTTAGAAAAAGTACAATTTGCTGTAAATGAGAATTACTGGCAACTTAACGCAGAAAAAACAAACTCAGAAACAAAGCAATTAATAATGGCATTTTACCGACAATATCTAACTAGTAATAATATTTCTTTAGATGGATATACAATAGAAGAACTAGCTGAAAAATTGTACAATGATACACACGAATATTCGATATTAACTGCACCACTTAATGACCCAAATGTTGAGGGTATACACGTTAATGCATGGGATTGTGTTATTTTACAATTTAGGGATAACAGCTTTTTGCACATAGAAGCATTTGAAAATCCAAGTCATGCGGTTGACATTATGCGTAGACTTATTCAAGAAAAGGGAAAAGTTCTTGACGAAAGTATGCCAATAGCGGAAACTTCAATAGGTTCTGACATCAGAATTACAACAGCTAAGTCGCCAATAGTTGACGAAAATATAGGTGTTTCCTGCTATATCCGTAAATTATCTAAAACAGTTTTTTCAATTGAAAAATACACCTCAAGTGGTTTTGGTACAATAGAAGAAATTGACATGATTTCAACATTTATGAAACATGGTGTTTCAGTTTTAGTTGTTGGTAAGGTTAACACTGGTAAAACAACATTTCTTTCTTATCTTCTTTCCACTCTTAGCAATAACACAAAAATAGTCACTATTGAAAATAGTGCAAGAGAAATGAACCTTGTAAAAGTTCTTGATGGTGAGGTTGTGAATAATGTTGTGCATTTTTTAACAAGAGAAAGTAAAGAAGCGATGTATAATATATCTCAAGAAGATTTGCTTTCAATATCTCTTAGATATAACCCAGACTATATTTCTGTTGCTGAAATGCGTGATAAGGAAGCAAGTGTTGCAGTCGAAGCTAGTCGATCGGGACACCCAGTAATCAGTACAACTCATGCAGGTTCACCAAGAGAAGCACACAAAAGAATTGCAGACCTTGCAAGAAAAGGAAATAGCACAGATTATGCGACCGCATTATTACAAGCACAAGAAGCTTTTTCTGTTGTTGTTTTTCTTCATGCTCTTAACGATAATACTCGTAGAATAATGGGTGTAACAGAATGTTTTGTTGATGAAGAAAACAAAGCACATTATAACCCTCTTTGGAAATACGAGATTGAAGAAAATGACATTGACGGAGATTTTGTAAAAGTTGTTGGAGAACATAAAAAACTCGGTGTTCCATCAGATTATTTAATTGAAAAAATGAAGATGTACGGCATAAGCCAAAAAGATATTAAAATCTTAGGAGGTAAAAATTGAAACCTTTGATATTTTTAGCACTCATATTGTTATGTATATCAATTTTTTTAGTTTTGGTTAGAAAAAAAGACTTTGCAGAACTAAAATCAATATTAACTATTAATCGAAAAAAGACATTTAAAGATGAATTTAACGATAAGAGAAATCCTATTATTGATTTTTTCAGCAGTAGCCAATATATGCTCAAAGCAACAGGAAGTACTAATAAGTTTTACATCATTTTAATTCTTTCTTGTGCTTTAATTTTTACAGGAGCATTTATGGGAATTTTAATCGGTAATATTTATCTAGTGCCAGTTCTTGCAATTTGTTTTAGCGTTATTCCTTTTATATATGTTCGTATGCAGTTTATTTCATATAACAAATTAGTATTAGAAGAACTTTCAAATGCTATGGGTGCTGTAACTACATCTTATGAAAGAACAGAAAATATACTATTAGCATTTAAAGAAAATATTGACGATACAAAAGAGCCAGTTAAAACTATATTTCAAGCTTTTGTAAATGAGATTGAACACATTAATCCAAACTATGAAAAAGCAATTGATAATATGAAACGTAAAATTGATAGTTCTGTTTGGATAGAATGGTGCGAAGCACTAAAAAGATGTTCGCAAAACAGAAGTATCAAATATGTTTTAGCACCGATTGTAACAAAATTATCAAAAATTAATGTTGTACTTGCTCAATTACAAAACATTTTAGGCGATGCAGTAAAAGATTTTGCAACACTTGTGTTAGCATCAATTGCACTTTTGTATGTTGGTATATATGTTTTACCAAGCGGATTGATGATAGTTATTCCCGAAGATTTAAGTAATATTTTAATAGCACTAAATCTAGGTGTTGCTACTTTTTTATCGTTGCGAGTTATGCTAATAACTAAAGATGTGAATTTTGATTTATAAGGAGGTAAAAAAGATATGTATAACATTGCATTAGTAGTTTTATTATTTTTAGTTTTATACCTTTTTTTGGCTGTGGTTTTCGGAGTTCCAAAGCTTGGAATAAGAAAAGCATATAAGAAAAACAATGAAAAAACTGGAATTATAACAGAGATTATTAATTCTTTAAGTAAATTATTGTCAAAGAAAATTAAATTATCAATTATGAAACGCAATAAGCTAGAAAGTTCACTAGCAATTGCAAATAACACACTAAGTCCAGAAGAGTTCCAAGCACAAGTATATGTTAAAACTGCCTTACCTTTACCACTTTGTTTGATATTCGCCTACACCTCTCCTATTTTAGCAATTATTCCTCTTGCTATATCAATATTTCTCTATAAAAATACTATTTCCGAACTTGAAAACGAGGGTAAAAAAAGGCAAAATTCAATTGAAAATGAATTATTAAAATTTGTTATGTATATGTCAAACGCACTAAAAGTTGAACGCAACATTATAACTTGTATTGAAAGTTATAACAAAAATTTCAACACGGCACTAACGCAAGAATTAAGCTATACAATTGCTGATATGCGTACAGGTAACTACGAAAAAGCCTTAAAAAATATGAATAAAAGAAATAATTCATATAGTATATCAAGGCTTACAAGAGGTTTACTATCTGCAATGAAAGGTGATAATATGTCTACATATTTTGATGATTTAGGCTATGAACTTTCTATGCGATGGGAAGAAAATCTAAAAGCACAGGCACTAGCGAAAAAACCAAAAATCGTAGCTATGTCCTATATAATGTTTGCCGTAGCCATCGTAACAGTTTTTTTAATTCTTGCAACAGCATTAACCTCGTCAAATACTTTATTTGGGGGTATATGATGATTATTAAAAAAATGAAAAAAATATTAAAAAGTCAAGCTGCTTTTTCGGAACTTGTAAGTTCGATTGTTGGCTTAATGGTTATAACTATAATGCTAGTTATCTCTATTATGTTTATCAAAGTTGTAAATCATCAATCACTACTAAATCAATTTGCTTATCAAATGTCAATTGAAGTTTGCGAAAACGGAACAACTGACAGTGCTGAAATAGACGAGAGATATGAACAACTAAAAAGCAGTTTAGGAATAGCACCAACAATTAATTATACCACAAGTTATTTTATTGGAAAAGAGGTACAGTTTGGTGAACTTATAACTGTAACAGCTTCATCAAGTATTGAATTTAGTATTATTGGTTATCCTGTTATTATGGATTTTGAAATTGACAAAACAGGACGTTCGCAAATTTATTGGAAATAGAGAGGTATTCTCGTGAAAAAAATAAAAAAAATTCTAACTAATCAGCAAGGTTTTTCAACTCTAGTGTATTCAATTGCTATTCTTAATTTTCTAATTATTGTCACAGTTGCCGTTATAGTTAATATGCAATTTCAATCATTGTCTTTGGATATTTACGATACTGCAAGTTATTCTTTAGATGAATATATAACTGTAAAAGCTAAAGAAAACATTGACTCAATCAAAAATGGGCATGACTACATATTAGAACTAGACACAGACGAATATATAGAATACCTTGCGAGAAATTTAGGAGTCAATGAAAACCTTGCAGGTATAACAGCAAACGGTCGAGAGTTTTTAATTTCAAATGTTTCTATTGAATTTGTCGATACTTCACAAATGCACTTAAAGGTTATCTTTGATTTATATATGCCAATTGAAGTTGCAGGACTCTCATTCGCACCATTAACCGCAACAATATATACCGATTGCGAATACCAAAGTAAATTTTAACTTGACTTTATGCTAATTAAGATATAATATAGATATAACCTTTAAAGGGGGTATTTAATATGGAACGAATAGACAAAAATGATTATCCGTTACTATCAGAAGATTTAGAACAGTTTCATAATGCTTTAGATAATTATTATAAAGAAAAAACAGTTTCAAATTATATGGATGCAGAGCATTCGTTATATCAAATGTATTATTATATGAAACAGATGAAAATTGTTGGATATCTTACGCAACAGCAATTTGACGATATTATAATCACTAGTAAAAAGGAGATGTATTCCGTTGAAAGACCTATCACAAATAAAAGAAATTCCTAATAGGTTTGAGGGTTCTGAGTTTAAAAAAACTATCATATATGAAAATGAAGTATATATGATGAAATTTCCAGACCCTATAAGAGAAATTAAAAATGATTTAAGTTATAAAAACAATCAATTTTCCGAAGATATTGGTTGTAAAATATTTGATAGTTGTGGTTTTAGTGTACAAGAAACTTTTTTAGCTGAATGTTTAATTAATGGAAAGAAAAAAATTGTCGTTTTATGTAAGGATTTTACACAAAATGGTGACAGACTAATAGAATTTTCAAAAATTGCAAATTCTTATGTTGAGTCTGACGAAAAATATAGATTGACCATTGAAAAAGTTTTTGAAATAATTGAAAACAATCATATAATTAAAGATAAAAATATTACTAAAGCTTTTTTTTGGGAAATGTTTGTAATAGATGCACTCATTGGCAATGAAGATAGACATTTTAATAATTGGGGATTTTTAGAGAATAATCATAATTTAAAGATTTCTCCAATTTATGATTGTGGTTCTTGCTTTGGGGCAATATATTCAGATGATTATATTAAAAGCGTTATTAATGATGATGAAATGTTTAAGAACAAATTTTTCAATTTAAAGTCAGTTTATTCATACAAAGGAAAAAGAATATTTTATCATGAAATATTTAAAAATCCACCAGTAGAATTAAAAAAAGCAATTGAAAAAATTTATCCTAAAATAAACTTGGACAAAATAAATAAAATAGTAGTTAATACAGATAAAATTAGTTTAGTACGTAAAGAATTTATTTTAAAATCAGTTAATCTTAGGTATGAGCAAATAATAAAATCAGCATATAAAAAAATAATTAGACAAAAAACACAAGATAATGAAAGATAAGAAAAGCACTCGTAAGGGTGCTTTTCTTAAACATTTTTCTAAATTAAAAGGTAACTTATATTTAATGAAAGGGTGATGAAACTGAATGAAAAACTAAAAAAAAGTATAGTTATTAATAGTTTTTTTGTGTTGATAGGTTTGTATAGTACTAAAATAGCACAAGCTTATAGAATTACGCAAGGAACAAATATAATAGAGAAAATGAAAAATATCGGTGATGGATTTTTGATAGCATTTGAAAATCTGTTGCCGTCTTTTAATATGCAGGACTTGATTTTCGGCTTATTTGTTGCCGTAGTCGTAAAACTTTTATTTTACATTAACGGACTCAACAAGAAAAAATTTAGAAAAGGAGTTGAGTATGGCTCTGCACGATTTGGCACATCAAACGATATAAAGCCATACGTTGACACAGTTTTTAAAAATAATGTTATATTAACACAAACGGAACATTTAACTATGAATAACAGACCTAAAAATCCTAAAACAGCTAGAAACAAAAATGTATTAATCATTGGCGGTTCTGGTAGTGGTAAAACAAGATTTTGGTTAAAACCAAACCTTATGCAATGTCATTCGTCTTATGTTGTAACTGACCCTAAAGGCTCAATTTTGGTTGAGTGTGGCAATCTACTGAAAAAAGGCACACCAAAAATAGATAAAAAAACAGGCAAGCCAATTTTAGATAAAAATGGCAAGGTAATTTATGAAAAATACAAAATTAAAGTACTAAACACCGTCAATTTCAAAAAATCAATGCACTATAACCCTTTTGCTTATATTCACAGCGAAAAAGATATTTTGAAACTGGTTACAACTCTTATTAAAAATACAACAGGCGAAAAAAAAGGTGGAGATGATTTTTGGGAAAAGGCTGAAACTTTGCTATACACAGCATTAATTAGCTATATATGGTATGAAGCAAAAGACGAAGAAAAAAATTTTTCAACGCTTGTAGACCTTATTAATGCCAGCGAAGTAAAAGAAAATGACGATAATTTCAAAAACGCTGTTGATATGATGTTTGATGATTTAGAAGCAAAAGAACCCGAGCATTTTTCAGTACGACAATATAAAAAATATAAATTATCAGCAGGCAAAACAGCAAAGTCAATTCTTATTTCATGTGGAGCAAGGCTCGCACCATTTGATATTAAAGAGTTAAGAGAAATAACAGAATATGACGAACTCGAACTTGATACTTTAGGCGATGAAAAAACAGCACTATTTATTATAATTAGCGATACCGATGCTACATTTAACTTCTTAGTTTCCATGTGCTACACACAGCTATTCAATCTTCTATGCGATAAAGCAGATGATGTATATGGTGGTAGACTTCCAGTTCATGTACGTTGCTTGATTGATGAATGTGCAAATATTGGACAGATACCAAACCTAGAAAAGCTTATGGCAACTATTCGTTCTCGTGAGATTTCAGCTTGTCTTGTATTACAGGCTCAAAGTCAATTAAAAGCACTATACAAAGATAATGCTGATACCATAATTGGCAACTGCGATAGCATGGTTTTTTTAGGTGGCAAAGAAAAAACTACTCTTAAAGATTTAACCGAAACTATGGGCAAAGAAACTATTGATAGCTACAACACTTCTGATACAAGAGGTAGTCAGCGAAGTTATGGACTAAATTATCAGAAACTTGGCAAAGAGCTAATGAGTATGGACGAACTTGCAGTTATGGACGGTGGAAAATGTGTTTTACAATTAAGAGGTGTTCGACCATTTTTAAGCAATAAATATGATATTACAAAACATCCGAATTATAAATATTTATCCGATTATGATAGCAGAAACGCTCTTGATATAGAAAAATTCTTATCAAAACGATTAAAACTAAAAGAAAACGATGTCTACCAAACTTTTGATTTTGGAATATTGTAGTGTTAATATTTTAGGACTTGTTTAAATTTTAATAAAATGATAAAATTAGGTTTATAAAGTTTATATTAAAATAACTATCATACCATTAAAAATAAATCCATTTTGAAAGGAAAGTAGTATGAGTTTAGACAAAATTATATTAAACGATATTAGAGAAATATTGTATACTGCAAGGAATAAAGTGTATCAAACAGCAAATAATGCTATGGTTTTAGCATATTTTGAAATAGGTAAAGCTATTGTTGAAAAACAAGGTGGTAATGAAAAAGCTGAGTATGGTGCTGAGTTGATAAAATTTTTATCAAAAGATTTAACAGAAGAATTTGGGCAAGGATTTAAGGTTTCAAATTTAAAAGATATGAGGAAGTTTTACCTAACTTTTCAAAAAAGCCACGCACTGCGTGGCGAATTGAGTTGGACTCATTATCGACTTTTAATGCGTGTGGAAAATGAAAATGCACGAAATTTTTATGAAGATGAATGCGTTAAATCAAATTGGAGTACACGTCAATTAGAAAGACAAATTAACTCTTTTTTCTATGAAAGACTGTTATCAAGTCAAGATAAAGAATTAGTAAGTGGTGAAATTTTAAAATTAGAACCCAAAACTAAAGCTCCAGAGGATATTATTCGTGACCCTTACGTTTTAGAATTTTTAGGGTTACCAGACCAAGCTAATTTTGCTGAAAAGGATTTAGAAAATTCTTTGATTAATCATTTGCAAAAATTTTTATTAGAGCTTGGCAGAGGATTTTCGTTTGTTGCAAGACAAAAAAGAATTACATTTGACGGTAGACATTTTTATATTGATTTGCTTTTTTACAATTATATTTTAAAATGTTTTGTTATTATCGACCTTAAAATTGGTGATTTAACTCATCAGGATATTGGTCAAATGCAAATGTATGTAAATTATTACGAAGCTGAAATGATGAACGAAGGTGATAACCCACCTATTGGAATTATACTTTGTGCAGACAAAAGTGAAAGTCTTGTTAAATATACTTTGCCTAAAGAAAGTAATATTTATGCTTCTAAATATAAATTGTATTTGCCAAGCGAAGATGAATTAAAAGCAGAATTAAACAAAGAATATGAGCAACTTAACATAGAGCAACATTTAAATGAAGAATAATATTGTAGTTGTTTAAATATCAACTACACATAAAGTTAGTGTCTATCAATTTTTGGTAGACACTTTTTTTATGCAAAAACTTAATATTAAGGAGGGAATGCCTATGATTTGATTTTACAGCTACTTAAAAGTGGCTGTTTTTTTATGCTCGAAAATAAAACATATAACAAAATTAAAGGAGAAATTAATTATGGCATTTTTCGCAGAAGCAATAGCTGTATTGCAAACATTAGTAATAGCACTTGGTGCAGGTCTTGGAATTTGGGGAGTTATCAACCTTTTAGAAGGTTATGGTAATGATAATCCCGGTGCAAAGTCACAAGGTATGAAACAACTTATGGCTGGTGGTGGCGTAGCACTAATCGGTGGAACACTTGTACCATTACTTTCGACAATGTTTTAAGGTAACTATTAATGGATTGGATTATTGATAGCATTAACGAGTGGATTAAAGATATGCTCGTTAGTGGTATTATGGGTAATGTTGAGGGTATGTTTGATAGTATTAACAACGAAGTTAGCAATGTAGCAAACCAAGTTGGAATGACACCTATGCAGTGGAACAATGGTGTATTTTCTATGATACAGAATATATCTAACACTGTAATAATGCCCATAGCAGGAATGATTTTAACATTTGTTATGTGCTACGAACTTATACAAATGATTATTGACCGAAACAATTTAAACGATTTTCCCCCATCAGACATTTTTAAATGGATAATGAGTATTTGCATTTTTATTATTGTGTATGGACGAATGTTAGAAATATATTTAATGACTTCACTAGGAGCAATTCCACTTGCAACTATGACTTGCAAAGAATGGAACATAGGACAAAACTATATAAAATCCATGCTTGCTCTTGCGTTTCAATCCTTTTTAATTATGGTTTGCGTTGGAATTTATGCTGTGCTAGTAAATTCAATCGTTACAACTGGAGAACCCATCAATGCAATATGGACTTGCGTTGGATACACTGTATTACTGTGTTTCTCTTTATTTAAAACAGGAACTTTAAGTAAACAGATATTTTCAGCACATTAAGGAGGATTTATGGCTTATGTACCCATACCAAAAGATTTAAGCAACGTAAAAACTAAATTGATGTTTAATCTTACAAAAAGGCAATTAATTTGTTTTTCAATAGCAGCATTAGTTGGTGTTCCCATATTTTTTCTATGTAAAGACACAACTGGAACTAGCACAGCAGTTTTACTTATGATGTTTGCTATGTTTCCTATGTTCATGTTCGCTATGTACGAAAAGCATAATCAACCATTAGAAGTTATCCTGAAAAATTATATAAACGTAAAGTTTTTAAACCCTAAAAAAAGACCCTATATGACGGATAACTTTTATGACAGATTAGAACGAGAAAATAAACTTAAAAAGGAGGTAAATGAAATTGTCGGCAAAACTTACAAGAAGCGAAAAAAAGCAAATTCAATTAGCGATAAATAAAGCTAAAAACAAGTCTAAAGGTGTTAAGTCAGCACAAGACTCTATTCCATACCAAAGAATATATCCTGATGGAATTTGTAGAGTTACTAACAATTATTACACCAAAACAATAGAATTTTCAGATATTAACTATCAAATAGCTCAAAACGATGATAAATCTGCAATTTTTGAAGGTTGGTGCGATTTCTTGAATTACTTTGATAATTCTATCAATTTTCAATTATCCTTTGTTAATAAAGCTGTAAATGACAAGGAATATGAAAGTAGCATTAATATTTTTTCTCAAAACGATAAATTCGATAGCATTAGAACCGAATACAATAAAATGCTTCACAGTCAACTATCAAGAGGTAATAACGGACTTGTTAAAACACGATATTTGACTTTTGGTATCGAAGCTGAAAATTTTAAAATAGCAAAACCCAGACTAGAAAGAATTGAAAATGATTTGTGGAATGCTTTTAAAAAATTAGGTGTCAGAACTCACACATTAAATGGAAAAGAAAGATTAGCTTTATTTCATGATATTCTTAGCCAAAGCTGATGCTGAGATGAAGAGAAAAGCTCTCTCTAAAGCACAGTTAGATTTACCAGTAGAAAACCAAACATCATGGCAAAAAAACGACTCGTTAATGGCTTGGTTACAATCACTTTAAAAAGAGAGGATCATTATTATGGCAACAAATTTTCATTGCGAACGGCTATATTCATCCGTTCGCTTTTTTCTTTCCATTATTACTTACTTTTCATTTAACTTGGTAGACATTAACCCATACAATTTTGTATTGTGTGGGAATTTATTAACAAAAGGAATGAGCGAACTACCAACTTTTAAAAGACCTTGTCCAGCATCTACATTTGTGATGTAGTTCATCTGTAAATCGGATATATTTAAAAGTTTTCCTAGTTCAAGTCTAT
>JAWXUN010000253.1:0-2684 GCA_044426425.1 Clostridia bacterium
TTCGGTAGTTCGAGAGTCTGTTTGCTGTCAAAATTCCAACTACCGAACCAACCCCAGTTCCTAAAAATGATATGATTGACACTAATATTTCTGTTGTCATTTACTTTCCTTTCTTTTTAATAACAATTAAATCACGCTGTTCTTTTCCACATATAGCAAGTTATGTATGGTGGAATTAAACTTGGCAGACTTCCGTCATATTGTCGGACTTCTGTTGCGGTTGACAGCGACTTCGTTGTCGAACTTGCTCCACCGCCCAAATCTGCCTGTATAGTTCCAGAGTAAGATGTAACAGAACTACGAGTGTTATAAAGCACACCACCAGTCGATGCCGTGATATAAGCTGCTAAATATTGCTCTTTTGCACTTCCTGTTTTTTCAGATGTCGAAAAATCACTGTCGGAGGTGTTAATTCCAACAGGAAATCGTCCACTGCCCCAAGCCAGCCAAGTTCCACCAAAAAGCGTGCTTGGACTTGTCGAATTAACAGACATATAAATAGCACCAACAGGATAAATCAAACTAAATATATTTGTTCCGTCAATTTTGATGCTGTCATTTGCCAAAACAAATTCACTTGTCACCGTGTCAAAACTGCCATCTTGACCACTCACATCGCCCACTACCGTTAAACTATCATTAATCTTTAAGTCCATATCAACTTCAACCAAGTTAGCTGTTTCCGAAACTTTTCCAATCGCAATCCCTTTTCCACTGTTGTGAAAATCTATGGAAACAAGTGCCGTGGGAACTATAAACTCTTTTGTGATGCTCGAAAAACTGTCGCTTACAAGTAGCGTTACTGTGTATGCTGTGTCGGTTGAAACACCGCTGATAATTTTATTTGCATTGTTACTCACAGAAACATTGTTCACCTTGATAGTCACAGTGTTTTTTGATGAAACAGAGCTATAAGTAACCACTGGTTTAACTGTTACATAACTGCCATCATCATCACTTGTACCTGTGGAAGTTGAACGATAACAAAGAGTGTCACTCGTGATAACTGGGCTTGTATATTCATAGACATACACACTAAGAGTCGCAGTTGCCACTCGCCCACGGCTGTCTGTTATAGTCGCCGTAAAAGTGATAGTTCCACTTTGATTTAAAACCCCAGTTGTCGCAGTTGCTGTGCTATATGTATAGCCACCGCCTGTGATGTTGTACTCGGTAATTCTCGAACCATAAGAGCCAACCGCAGAATTTATGCTCAAGTTCACTTTCGACTTAGATTGAACATACACTCCCCAAGAACTCGGCACAAGGTCATTATCATTTCTTGTTGATGTAAAAGTCGAGATACTCGGCACAATACTTGTCGGCACAGTTACTTCAAAATTCAAAGAAACAGGGTTGCCTATTTGCGTAGTCCCACTAAAAGTTGTAACAGTGACAGTCGCAGTTCCTTTGTCCGAACTCGTCACCGCATTATTCCACTCTGCTGGAACTGTAAAAGTATAGCTAGTTGCAACATCCGTAAACTCCGAAAGATAGTTCCCACACTGAAAAGATATTTTGTGAGTAAAACTTGTTGTTGCTCGTGATATAGTGGCGATAATAGTGCTTGTACCATTCATATCTACTGTTGTTTTGTTGAGAGTAATGCTAGAAGTTCTCGGAATACTCGGCAAAGTCGCAGAGCCTGTAAGTGTCTTTGTGCCCAGTGATACACCTGTTGTGTGGGTGACGCTTATAGAAATTGTTTTATCTCCGTCAGAATCGTGACTTATCCAAGATGTGTCACTAGCCAAAGTCAAAGAACTGTTATTTGCCAAATCTCTAAAATCAAAACCTGCTGATGCAGTGGCAACAACGGAAGAGTCTATCGAAATTTGTTGTGTAGATGTTGTCGCCCAAGACTCGTAGCTGTCTGGGATATCAACAATCTTTTTCATTCTAAGTTGAGTTATAACTTTCGATTGATTATTTGTGATATCAGCTTCACTGACATAGACCCAAATTGACATTTGATAATAATTTCCAGTGTAGTTAGAACTAGCAATTTGAGTCCAAGTGTTTAATGCTGAAACATTCATTTTATACCTCCTTTTTTAAAACTAAATTTTCACAAGTGACATATTGCCGTTATCTCTTTTTATCCAGCGAAAACCGGCTATGTCGAGGACTCCCTCAATGTCGGCATCTGTTACGTTCAGAGTTTTGTTTGAGATGTGGGCGACTGTTTCGCCATTTTCTTTGAACTTCATCGCCTCATTATCTATAACAGTTTGGAATTTGTTGTTTTCCTCACCGAGTTCAATCGCTCCGTCCTCAAACTTTATATACTTTTGTCGCTCTGTGATTTCTTCTTGCAGTGCATCAGAGGTGCTGTCCGTTATGCTTTTGAGCTGATTGAACTGAAATTCGATTTTCTCGTCAGTCTGTTCAATGGTTGTAGCTTTATATTCAGCAAACTCATTATTACTTAGGTAAGTTGTGGCGACTTCGTTTCGTATGCTGTCGGCTGTTTGAGAAATATTGCTTGTGTTCTGCTCAATTAGCGGTGTGAGTTGTGTGCTTAAATCGTCAACCGCCTCCCACGAACTATCACAAAGTGGCTCGGTGTACTCGGTTGAACTAGGATTTTCATAGACGATTTTTGAACGAGTCCAGATATACATACCAGTTTCCCATGTTGGCGATGTTTCTTGCCAAGAACCACCAGTTAGCTCAGTTTTTGA